>JAEWML010000047.1 GCA_023393155.1 Bacillota bacterium | reverse complement strand
CTCGGGGATACCGGCGTCAATCTCCCGGGGCGCCAGCGGAATGGAACTGAGATGCTGAATGGCCACCGAAACGGCGGAATCCCCCTCGAAGGGCAGGCGGCAGGTGAGCATCTCATAAAGCACCACTCCGGAGGAATAAATGTCGGAGCGTGCGTCGGTCCGGTCCCCCCGGGCCTGCTCCGGAGAGATATAATGGACGGAGCCAAGGGCCTCCTGCGTCAGGGTCTGGGCGGAGTTTTCAAGGCAGGCAATGCCGAAATCAGCCACCTTTACGCTGCCGTCCCGCAGAACCATAATGTTCTGGGGCTTGATGTCCCGGTGGACAATGCCCCGGCTGTGGGCGTGGGAAAGCCCGCGCATAATCTGTGTGATGAAGTGCAAGGACTCCCGCCAGTCCAGCTTTTCCCGCTTCTCCATGTATTGCTTGAGGGTGATGCCGTCAATCAGCTCCATGACGATGTATTCCACGTCCGCGCTCTGGGACACGTCGTACACCGAAACGATATTGGGATGGGACAGCATGGCAACGGCCTTGGACTCCGCATGGAACCGGCGGCGGAACTCTTCGTCCTGCGCCAAATCGCTCTTGAGAATCTTCACCGCCACCAGCCGGTTCAGGCGATGGCACTTGGCTTTGTAAACCACGGCCATGCCGCCGGTTCCGATTCGCTCCAGAATTTCATAGCGGCTGTCCAGCATTTTCCCGATATAGGAATCCACCATGTTACACACCCTCCTTTCCGTCCGGTTCGCGCATCAGCACGGCGGTTACATTGTCTTTCGCACCCCGTTCCTTAGAGAGTTCCAAAAGCCTTGCAAGGCAGTCCTCTCCCGTCTTGGCGCGGTTCACCTCGTCCAGCATCTCCCGGTCCGACACGGTGTCCACCAGCCCGTCACTGCACAGCAGGATGATTTCCCCCGGCTCCATGGGGCATATGTAGCCGTCGCACTCGATCAGCTCATCCGGCCCCAGCGCCCGGGTAATTAAATTGCGGTTTGGATGGCGGCGGGCCTCCTCGGCAGTGATGTCCCCCCGCTCCACCATGCTCTCCACCAGCGAGTGGTCCCGGGTGATCCGAACAATGGAGTCTTTTGTAATGTGATACGCGCGGCTGTCGCCCACGTTGCTCACCACAGCGCCGCCGCCGTAACCCACGGCCGCCACCAGCGTGGTTCCCATGTTCTGAAACTCCTCGCTCTGCCGCGCCGCCTCCCAGACCGCCCGGTTTGCAAGAGACACCGCAAAGGACGACGCCTCCCGGAGCTGCCCCGGCGTCATCTCCGAGCGCAGTACGCGCCGTACCTCCCGCATATAGGTATCCACCGCGATATGGCTTGCCAGACGGCCGCCGGCGGTGCCGCCCATGCCGTCGCATACCACGCAGACGGTGTGTCCGCTGTCCGTGTGTTCCCGCACGGCAAAAGCGTCCTGATTGTCCTTGCGGACCAGGCCCACATCCGTAATGCCCCAGACCTGCATATCGGTCACACTCCTTTCCTCTCTTCCATGGCCTTCCGACGGAGCTGACCGCAGGAGGCGTCGATATCCCCGCCCAGACTCCGCCGCACCGTGGCGGTCACGCCGTGGGATTCCAGCCGCTTTTGAAACGCCGCCGTCCGTTTGGACGGCTTGAACGGGCTTTCTACCACGTCGTTCAGCGGGATGAGATTCACATGCCCCGGCATTCCCCGCAGCTTTTCCGCAATGAGGTCCGCCTGCCAGTCGCCATCGTTCACGCCGTCAATCATGGCGTACTCAAAGGAGATGCGCCGTCCTGTTTTCCGAAAGTACCGATGGCAGGCGGCGAACAGCTCCTCCACAGGATAAGCCCGGTTCACCGGCATGATTTTAGAGCGGGTTTCCCCGTCCGGCGCATGGAGGGAGACGGACAGCGTAAGCTGAAGGCCCAGCTCCGCAAGGCGCTCGATGCCGGGGATGATGCCGCAGGTGGACAGGGAGATGTGCCGCATGCCGATGTTCAGCCCCTCCGGGCAGTTCACCAGCTCCAAAAACCGCAGCACGTTGTCCAGATTGTCCAGCGGCTCCCCAATCCCCATCAAAACGATATTGGAAACCGGCAGACCGGCGTCCTTCTGAGTGAAAATCACCTGATCCAGCAGCTCCGCGGGCGTCAGGCTTCTGACCTTTCCCGCCACGGTGGACGCGCAGAACGCGCAGCCCATCAGGCAGCCCACCTGTGAGGAGATGCAGACGGTATTCCCGTGGTGATAGCGCATCAAAACGGATTCAATACAGTTTCCGTCGCTCAGCTCCCAAAGGTATTTCACGGTGCCGTCCAGCTTGGAAACCTGCTTGCACACGGCCACGGGCGGCGTGAGAATACATGTACGCTCCAGCTTTTCCCGGAGAGACTTTGGCAGGTTCGTCATCTCATCAAAGGAGCTCACACCCCCGTGAAGCCAGGAGAACACCTGCTTTCCGCGAAAAGCGGGCTCCCCCATGTCCTTCAGGGTCCGGGTCATTTCCTCCGGCGTCTGGGATTTCAAGTCAATCATTGTGGGACTTCCTTTTCAGCTCGCCGCAGGCGGCAGATGTAAAATCCGTCGGTTCCATGTCGGTGGGGCCAGAGGGTCAGCTCCCCCGGCTGCTCCCCGAGAGGCCGGGGCAGCGTAAAGCTTTCCCGGAAAAATTCCGGGTGCGCGGCAAGAAATCCGTCTATAATCTGGCCGTTTTCCTCCGGAAGCACGGTGCAGGTGGAGTAGATCAGCGTACCGCCGGGCTTCACATACCGCGCCGCGTTCTCTACAAGCGCGGATTGTGTTACAGTAAGTGTAAACAGGTCGTCGGGGGATTTATACCGAACGTCCGGCTTTTTGCGAATGATGCCAAGGCCGGAGCAGGGCGCGTCCACAAGCACCACGTCGGCGCTGTCGGCCCACTCGGGGCGGAAAACCGTCCCGTCGGCGGCAAAGGTCTGGATAGATGTGATCCCCAGCCGCGCGGCGCCCTCCTGAATGCGGATCAGCTTTTTTTCGTGGAGGTCACAGGAAAAAATCTCTCCCCCGTCCCCCATCAGCACAGCCGCGCCAAAGGACTTTCCGCCCGGAGCGGCGCACACGTCGATGACCCGCTGTCCCTTTTCGGGCGCGGCAATCAGGCCCACCAGCTTCGCGGCGGGGTCCTGCACGAAAAACCCGCCATGTCCAAACGCCTCCAGCGCAGTCAAATCGCCGGAGGAGGATAGCTCCAGACAGTCCGGAACCCACGGGTGCGGAGTGACTTCCACTCCCGCCGCGGTGAGCTTTATAGCCAGATCTTCCGCCGTGGTTTTCAGCGTGTTGACCTGCACCGTCAGGGGCGCAACGCCGTTGTCCGCGGCGAGAAAGGCCTCTGCCTCCTCCCGGCCCAGCAGCGCCAAAAGCCGCTTTACCAGCCACTTGGGGTGGCTGTACTTAATAGAAAGGTACTGCGCCTCGTCCCTGTCGGGAATGGCCGGGAGGTTGTCCCTGTTCAAGGAAACCTTCCGCAAAACGGCGTTTACCAGTCCGGAGGCAGCGCCCCTTTTGTTTTTCTTTGCCAGCTCCACGGCCTCGTTCACCGCCGCCCGGTCCGGCACCTTGTCCAAAAACAGAATCTGATACGCACCCAGTCGCAGAATGTCCGCAAGCGGTATCTGTAAATGGCTCACCTTCTGGGTGCAGAAGGCCCCCAGGTAAAAATCCAGCAGAGCGCGGTTTTGCAAAACGCCGTAGACCATGCGGGTGGCCAGTGCGGCCTCCGCGCCAGTCAGGCCGTCCCTCCGAAGCTGGGCTTTCAAAGAAGCGTCCGCCCATGCGGCATTGGATGAGACGGCGCCCAGCACCCGCAGTGCGGTATCCCGGGCGCTCATCTGCGGCCTCCCCGCCGGTTTCCGCCCCGGGCTGCAAAAATGGCCACGAACCGCATAAGCTGCAAAAGGCTGGTCAGAAGCGCCGCCACATACGTCAGGGCCGCCGCCCGCAGAACCTTTTTCGCGCCCCCAATCTCCTCCTCGGCCAGCAACCCCTCGCCCTCAATGGTTTCGATGGCCCGGGCGGAGGCGTTAAACTCCACCGGCAGCGTCACCAACTGAAAGAATGTGGTGATTCCAAACAAAATGATACCGGCCAGAAACAGGGACTGGCTGTACATCAGCATTCCGATCATCAACAGGATAAAGGAGAACCGTGACCCAAAGCTGGTGGCCGGAATGATGAGATTGCGCAGCCGGATGGGGCCATACCCCACGGCATACTGAACCGCGTGCCCCGCCTCGTGGCAGGCAACGCCCACCGCCGCCACCGTGGCCGCGCCGTACACGTCCTCGGACAGATAGATAGCGTTGGACCGGGGGTCATAGTGATCGGTGAGCCGCCCCTTGGTGGGATGAATTGTCACACCGGTGACCCCGTGTGCCCGCAGCACCGCCTCGGCGGCCTGTGCGCCGGTCATGCGGCGGCGGTTGGTTTCCTTGCTGTATCGGTTGAAGCTGCCGGAAACCTGCGCCTGTGCATACAGAGACAGGAGAAATACCGGAATCAGCAGTACCCAATACAGGTTGTTCGCAAAGAAATAAGCATAATCGTTTTGCATCAAATTCCTCGTTTCAAAGTTGGATAGGATGGCCCCGCAGATAGTCGGCGACGGGCATCCGCTTTCCTCCATCCGCCTGTATTTCCGTCAAGTAAAGAGCCTTGCCATCTCCGCACGCAACGGCAATTCCACGTTTATCCGCAGAAAGCAGCGTCCCCGGTTCGGCGGAGGTTTCCTCTCCCGTCTCCTGAGATTTGAAAACCTTCATCGCCCGTCCGTCCACCACGGCGGAGGCGGCGGGCCAGGGAATCAGGCCGCGAATCTGGCAGTTGACGGCGTGGGCGCTCTTTGTCCAATCAATGGGCGACAGATCCCGGGACAGCATGGGCGCATAAGTGGACGCCTCCTCATCCTGAACGGTTCGAACCGCGGTTCCGTTTTCAATCAATACAATCGCTTCGCTCAGGGCCTCCGCCCCCAGTTCGGCCAGCCGGGCAGTCAGGGCCTGCGCATCCTCGTCCGGTCCGATGGGCGTTTTAATTTTGGAGATCACGTCTCCTGCGTCCAGCTTGTCCACCATATACATAATAGATACGCCCGTTTCCCCGTCCCCGTTTAAAATCGCCCAGTTGATGGGAGCCGCGCCCCGGTATTTGGGCAGCAGGGACGAGTGGACGTTGATGGAGCCGTGCTTCGGGTAGTTCAAAAGCTCCTCCGGCAGAATTTTGCCGTAGGCCGCGGCCACAATCAGCTCCGGCGCAAGTCGGCGCACAAGGTCCATCGCTTCGCCGTCTCGCGCCTTCTGCGGTTGAAATACGTCAATTCCAAGTGTTACGGCGCATTCCTTGACAGGTGTTGGTATTAGCTTCATACCCCGATTTTTAGGCTTGTCCGGCTGCGTGACGACACCACATATCTCATGCCCGTCCTCCGCCAGCCTCCGCAAAGAAGCCACGGCAAATTGGGGAGTTCCCATAAATAACACGCGCATCAGCGTTACGCCTCCGGTTCCGTGTTTTCGTCCTCTTCAGACCCCTCGGCCTCCAGATATTCCGACAGCTCTTCATCTGTCAGAAAATGGTCCACGTACTCGGAGAACAGGTGGCCGTCCAGATGCTCAATCTCATGGCAGAAAGCCCGGGCGGTCAGGCCCTCGCCCTCCACTTCAAACCAGTTGCCCTCCCGGTCCTGCGCCCGGACCCGCACATGGTCGGGCCGGGTGACAATGCCCCATTTCCCCGGCAGGCTCAGGCAACCCTCAAGGCCCGTCTGCTCTCCGTCCTGAAAAAGGATTTCCGGGTTAATCAGTTCAATATACTCCTCCGAATCCTCGTCCAGCACCAGACAGACCCGCCGCAAAACACCCACCTGCGGCGCGGCAAGGCCTGCGCCTCTGGCGTCGGTCAGCGTCTCCGTCATGTCGTCCAGTAACTGGCGCAGGCGTCCGTTAAATTCCGTCACGGGGCGGCTCTTCTTCAGCAGGGAATCGTCCCCCGCCTCTATAATTCTTCTCAAAGCCATTGCGTTGTCCTCCAATCGAAAATCGCAATCAATCCATTGCGTTGCAGTCTGCAAATAGGTTCAGGCCCCGGTTTTCCCGCCGCTTTCCAAACTCGCGCAGCAGCCATGCCACCCGGTCCCGGGTCGGCTTGTCGTTTTTGCCGGAGAGAAACACCCGGTAGCGAAACCGGTTATTCACCTTCAGCACCGTCGCGGGTGCGGGACCTAAAATCTCCGGCTCGGTTTCCCGCACCGCCGCGTCCGCCATCAGCGTCCCCAGCTCGTCCCGCAGGGCCATCGCCGCGCGGAGCACCGCGCCCTCGTCTCCGCCGGAGACGGTGAGGGTAAAAAGGTCCGCAAAGGGCGGATAGCGCCGGATGCGCCGCAGGGCAATTTCACTGTCGTAAAACCGCTCGTAATCCTGCAATGCGGCACTCTGAATCACCTCATTGCCGGGGGTGTAGGTCTGGATAACCGCCCGGCCGCTCTTTCCGCCCCGGCCAGCCCGGCCCACCACCTGTGTCAGCAGGCTGAACGTCCGTTCGGCGGCCCGGTAGTTGTCCAAATATAAAGACGCGTCGGCACTGAGTACACCTACCAGCGTCACATTTTCAAAATCAAGGCCCTTGGCCACCATTTGAGTCCCCAATAGAATGGGAATCCGCTCCCGCTCAAACCGGCTCAGGAGCGTTTCATGGTCCCCGCCGGCGGTGTCCGCGTCCATCCGCAAAATGCCCACGCCGGGGAATAAATCCCGCAGTTCCTCCTCCACCCGCTGAGTCCCGGCCCCGATGTGCTTCATAATTCCGCCGCACTCGGGGCAGACGTCGCTGGCGGGGCGGGAATGGCCGCAGTAGTGGCACATCAGCCGTCCGTTGGCGGAGTGATAGGTCATGGAAACGCTGCATCTTGGACAGGCGGGAACGCTGCCGCATTCGCCGCACACCAGCATCCGGCTGTTGCCCCGGCGGTTCAGAAACAGAATGCTCTGCTCTCCCCGCTCCAGATTTTCCTGAAGCTCCCGCCGCAGCGGACCGCTGAGTGCGCCGGAATTTCCGGCCTTGATCTCCTGCCGCAGGTCCACCACCTGAACGGCGGGCAGGCTTTGTTCGTTGTACCGTCTGCGCAGCAGCTCGTGGTGAACCTGTCCCTGCTTGGCGCTCCATGCGGTTTCCACCGCCGGGGTGGCGGAGCCCAGCACCAGCGCAGCGCCGCTTTGGGCGCAGCGGAATTTCGCCACGTCCCGGGTATGATACCGGGGCGCGTTTTCCGACGCGTAGCTCCCCTCCTGTTCCTCGTCCATGATGACAAGTCCCAGATCAACCAGCGGCGCGAACACCGCCGACCGGGTGCCCAGCACCAGCCGGGCCTCTCCCCTGCGGATGCGCTTCCACTGGTCATACCGCTCCGTCATCCGCAGGGAGCTGTGGAGCATAGCCACCGCCCCGCCAAAGTAGGATGAAAATTTCTCCATCATCTGGGGCGTCAGCACAATTTCCGGCACCAGTACCAGGACGGACCTGCCTTGTTTTAGGACCTCCTGGGCCAAACGGATATAAATTTGCGTCTTTCCGCTGCCTGTGACGCCCTGTAAAAGCGCCGCCTCGGCTTTGCCGGATTGCGTAAGGGCCAAAAGCCGCTCAAAGGCGGACTGCTGCTCGTCGTTAAGGACAATGGGCGGTCCGGGTTCGACCTCCTTCGACTCCGGAATCCGGAGCCGTTCTTCCTCCGAAAACGCCACAATACCGGACTTCTCCAATCCCTTCAGGGTCTGGACGGAAGCTCCGGTAAAATAACAGATGTCCCGCACCGAAGCCCGGCCGGTGGCGCTCAGCAGCAATACCACCTCGTAGCGCATCGGCGCGGATTTTTTTCGCGGCTCCACCAGCGCGAGAGCCTCCGCTGCGTCCATGGTCAGCTCAGCCATCCGGCGCTGCTTGTCGCTCACGCGCCGGGTGGAAGTGACGCTGGAAGACAGCACGCCCTTCTTGCACAAAGCCCGCAGCGCGGGCTCCGCGTCCTCTCCGCAGGCGGTCTTTAGCTGGGTAAGCTCGGCGTTGCCTCCGGCGGCAAAAACCGCGTCCAGCACCGGCTCCGCGTGTTTGATTTTTCCGGCGAGGCTCCCGGCTGCGGCGCGGTCCAGCCCCTCCGTCAGCGTAAATATCTCACGCAGGCGATACCACAGGCCCGCGGGCAGAATGGTTTTCACCGCCTCGTACATGGGGAAGAAATACCGCTGGCGCATCCACAGCGCCAGCGACACGCCCCAGCCATCCAGCACCGGCTCCTCGTCCAGCACGGACAAAAGCGGCTTCACTCCGGCGCGTTTCGGGCCGGTTTCCCGGGCCAGAATCACACCCTCGCAGCTTCGGTTTCCCCTTCCAAAGGGCACGGACACCCGCACCCCCGGCCTCGCCTTTTCCAGCATCGGCTGGGGGATCAGGTAGTCATAGGGCCGGTCGATGGAAAACGTGGCCGCGCTGACGGCTACCTTTGCAATTTCTGAACGCTCCATCCTCGTCCCTCCCCATCCGCGGAATTATTCCCGCGGCGTCCTCTCCTGGTCGGCATCGCCTTCCGCAATGGTCAGGTTCATGCCCCGGGAATCCAGCTTGCCGTCCGCCACCTCATGGATAGCCAGAGTCACGGGCTTTTCGCACAGCGGCTCGCCGGAGCTTTCCGCGGCCTCAGAAATCTGACGGGCCCTCCGGGCCACCACATTCACCAGCATATAGCGGTTGGGAATGTAGCTGTTCAACTGGGTCATTGCAGGATAAAGCATCATGATAAATTTCTTCCTATCTGCCTTTCGGCTTAAAATAAACGCCTGATGAGTGTATACTCACCTTCCGCTGATGATCTCCATACGATCGCTGGGCTTGCAGTGCTCCGCCGTCATGATGGCGTCCAGCTCCGCCACCGCCGTTTCCACGGTGTCGTTGATGACAAAGTAATCATAGGTGTGGGCCGTTTGAAATTCCACCTTGGCCCGCAGCAGACGCTTCTGCACCTTTTCCGGAGAATCGGTTCCCCGTTCCGTCAGCCGCCGCTCCAGCTCCGCCCAGGAGGGCGGGGCGATAAAAATGCGGGGCGTTCCCGGCCGTTTGTCGCACACCTGTAACGCACCCTGAATCTCAATGTCCAGAATCACGTCCTGCCCGGCCTCCATGGCCGCATCCACGTATTTCTTCGGCGTGCCGTAGAAGTTGCCCACATACTCGGCATACTCCAAAAACTCCTCGTTGGCGATTCGCTCCCGAAACGCGTCCACGTCCATATACCGGTAGTGCACGCCGTCCACTTCGCCGGGACGCGGCTCCCGGGTCGTGGCGGAGATGGAAAAGTACAGATTAGAGCGCTTTTCCAGAAGCGCCTTTAAAACCGTGCTCTTTCCCACCCCGGAGGGCCCTGAAATAATGAAAGTCTTTCCCTTTTGCATCCTATTCTTCCTCTTCCTTCGGGATTTCAGTCCCCAACCGCCCCGCCAGCTTTTCCACAGGCAGCGCGGAGAGGACCACATGGTCGCTGTCCATGACAAAAATTGAGGCGGTCTTTCGCCCGTAGGTCGCGTCGATCAGCATTCCCCGCTCCCGGGATTCCTGAATCAGGCGCTTCACCGGCGCGGAATCCGGACTGACCACCGCCACCAGACGGTCCGCGGATATCAGGCTTCCAAATCCGATGTTGATAAGCTTCACGACCTTACTCCACGTTCTGAACCTGCTCGCGGATTTTTTCCAACTCCGCCTTCAGGTCCACCGCCACCTGCGCGATGGAAACATCGCAGCATTTTGAGCCGATGGTGTTGGACTCCCGATTCACTTCCTGAATCAAAAAGTCCATCTTCCGCCCCATGGGTTCGTCGGAGCCCAGCATTTCCCGAAGCTGGGACAGGTGGCTGCGCAGGCGGACCGTTTCCTCGTCCACGGCCACCTTGTCGCTGTAAATCGCGGCCTCGGTCAAAATTCGCTGGGGGTCGATGGAGGCGCTTTGCAAAACCTCCTCCATCCGGGCCGTCAGCTTCCGTCGGTATTCCGCCACCGTCTCGGGAGAGCGCTCCTCCACCCGCGTTGTCAAGGCCTCGATTGCGTCCAGCCGGCCGCCGATGTCCGCGGCCAGCTTCTCGCCCTCCAGCGCCCGCATGGTATTGTACGCGGACAGAGCCTCGTCCAGCACCAGGCAGATATCCGCGCCCAGCGCGTCCAAATCCTCCTCCGCCTTGGTCACATTCAGCACGTCGGGAAACCGGGCCAGCGTTTCCGGATAGATGTTTGCCTCTGTTCCGCAGAGTTCCGCAAGGTCCCTCAACGCGGCGGCATAGCTCTCCGCAAGGCCGCGGTCCACCGTCACCTTGGCGGTGTCCGCTCCTGTGGAATCAATGCTGAAAAGGATATCCACCTTCCCTCTGGAAACGGCCTGCTGCACGTGCTTGCGCACCGCGTCCTCCGCAAAGACGTAGGCGCGTGGCAGCTTCACCGTGCAGTCCAGATACCGGTTGTTGACGGACCGGACCTCCACGGTGATATCCCGATTTTCAAGCGTTTTTCTCGCCCGGCCATAGCCGGTCATACTCTTAATCACTTCTGTTCCCTCCCTATCAAAAGCCGCGCCTTACAGGCAGCGGAACCCAAGGCCGCAGCCATTGCACAAAAGATATGTGCAGCAAAGCTGCTGGCAAAGGCCGGCGTTTCCGCACTGCTCCATTCCAAAGCCGCCTTGCGGGCTGTAAGCCGACGTTCCGGCGCTGTCCATAAATTCCAGCGCCTGCCGGTACTCCCGGTTGCCCGGGTCCATCCGGGCGGCGGTTTCATAGTATCGGCGCGCCTCGTCCAGCCAGCCTCGGCGGTAGCACACCGCGCCCCGGAGAAAGTTCCACTCCGCGTTGTGGTCTGCATAGTTTGCAAGCAGGGCTTCCGCCCGGCTCAAATCCCCGGAGTTGACAGCCATGCGCACCTGCTGCAAAACGGAGCTTTGGGACGACTGCTGGGCGGATCCGCCCGCGCCGTAGCCGTAACCGTATCCGCCGGAGTAGCCGCCGTAGCCGGAGCTTGGGCGGCTTGCGCCGCTGCTTCGTCCGCTGCCCCGCCGCTTACTCACTTCCTCATAGGCGGCGTTAATCTCCTTCATCTTCTCCTGAGCAAGATCCGCCAGAGGATTGTCGTGGTAGTTGTCGGGATGGTACTTCCGCGCCAGCTCCAAATATGCTTTTTTCACTTCCGCATCCGACGCGGATTCGGGAACGCCGAGTACCTGATAGGGATCGTTCATGTGGTTTCCTCAACTTTTCTGTCTTTCTTACGCGCCGGCTTGCCTGCCCGGTAGGTGCCTGAAAGCACCGCTTTACCCACCTGAAACAGCCCCGTGTAAACGGTCTGCTCCAAAATAGGGGTCCAGCACCCGAAATCCCACAGCTCATAGGCCGTGGCCAGCAGGCGGACGGAGTGGTCCAGCGTCTTTGTAAAGGCATCCCGGCTCTCCGGCGTCCACGCGCCGTCATTTAGACCGTAGCGGTAGATCAGCGGGTTGTAGTTTCCAGAGTGGGCGTCCTCCTTCAGGTCGTCCGCCGCATCCGTCAGGTAGACCCAGCGGCCCAGATGGTATAAAAGCTGATGGAGAATGCGGCGCAGCGGCCCGTCCTCCGCCTCGTCGGCGGCGGCGGCCAAGATTTGGGCAAAAGCGTCCGCCGGGGCGTCCAGTGAAGGGGACTTCTCCCGCTCCAGCTCCGCAAGCCGACCGAGCTGCTCCCGGGTCACCCGGTCGAATTCCGGTCGGGCGGCGGCGGCCTTTCGATAGCCGCCCCGCAGAGCCAGAGCCGCCGCGCGGTATTTAAGCCCCTTCCAAAACCCGTGGTCCGCCACGCCGTCCCTCGCCTGCCAATAGGCAAGAATCACGCTCTCGTCCGCCGCCAAATCCAGCGCCGGGTATTCGCCGCAGCACGCCCTCTTTTTCAGGGGGCTTGCCACGCACCGTTCACAGCGGGTTTCCGGCTCCTCTCCGCCTGAAAGCAGAATGGCCAGAAATGTGAAATCGTAGTTCAGAATGAACCGGGCGGGAAGCCCGCACCGGCGGCGCAAAGTGTGGCACAGTCCGCAGTAAGCCCTGCGGAACCGCTCCTGCTCCTCAGGAGGAAGCAGATCCAGCGGGGGCCTGACGTAACCAAACATCGCGCCCCGGCTTAAAACAGCCTGACGATGGTAAACTCCATGCCGCCCTGCCGGCGCAGGCGGCGGTCATAGAGGACCGCCGGAATCATACCCAGCGCAAAGGCGATGACCGCCGTGGTATACCGTGCCGCCGCCGTGGTAAAAAATCCCCCCAGCGCGTACCCAAGGAAAAACAGCACCACCGGGACCATATAGACCAACAGAAGAATGCCAATGATGTTTTTGGTGCTGCTCTCCACCACCACCTTCTGCCCCGGCCTTGCCCCAATGGGGTTACTGGCTTTGGCATAGACCGACGCGCCGGAAACGCCGCAGCCGGCGCACTCCTCGCAGTCGTGTCCGCAGGCGGACTGCCGGGCCACGGAGATTTCCGCGTGGCTGGCGTCCAGCAGTTTTTCAATTGTTGCAATTTGTGTCATTTGATCGCTCCTAAATCCGCTGATTGTTTACGTTAAGGGACTGTGGGCTCAGGCGTTTCCGTCTGTCCGGTGTCTTCGGAAATGGTGATCTTCAACTGATATTCGCCCACCACGCCCACGTCCGCGCCGTTGCCTACGCTTACTTTGGCGGGGACCGTATAGCTCCCGCCCGCGGCGAGAATGTCCGTTAAATCCGCCGTCACCGTAATATCCTCCGCCGTGACAGAAGCCACATCCGCTGCGGTTCCCCGAAGGGACACCGACAGCTCCGTGGTCAAAACCGTTACAGTTTTCCCCTCCGGCACGTTTTCACTCGTGAAATTCACGGCGTTGAAATCGGCGGAGGCCATATCCTTGAATCGGACGGTCATGGTTGCCCGGGCAGCCCCGCTAAGATTTTCGCAGCCAGCGGGGACGTTGATGGTATACCGATAGGTGGAGGGTCCCACAAATTCCGCCAAATCGAAATCGTCCAGCGTGATATACTCCACGTCCTTTAAAAGCTCCGCCGCGCCCGAAACCGTGATGCTGGCGGGGGTAATGGAATAGTCCAGATTCTGAACTCTAGCCCCGGCCGTCTCAATGAAGTTTACCCGAAGGGGCAGCTCCTTTTCCACATTCACGGGCAGCGTCACCTGAATCTGATCGGAGGTGGCACGCAGGTTTGAGGTGTCCTCAATCAGCTCTCCGGCCTCGTTGTAAAGCTCATAGTCCAGTGCTCTGGAGACGGTTTCCGCGGCGTTGTCCACCGCAAGCGTCACCTTGGCATAGGCCACCGCGTCCACCTCTGTACGCGGGCCGCGCAGCTCCAGCGTCTCCGGCTCCAGCCGGAGCTCTCCGGCAATATATCCCTCGGCCACAGTGCCCGTCAGCGTACAGCGGATATCCACGTTCCGCCGATAAAGCTCGCCGATTTCCACATGGGCCGCATAGGAGGCATTGGAATAGGAGACGGCGTCTCTCGGAATATTGCTGGGATAGCGAACCGTATAACCCACGTTATGGGACCCAGTGTCCGTAATATCGGACAGGTTCGCCTGAATACGGATTTTATCAGGGTCCAGCTTGGCCAGAATCAGCCGCCGCGCCTTGATCGTCAGCGTCATGGTTTGGTCGCTTTCCGGCAGGAGCATCAGCCCACGGTCGGCCAGAATGGTGTCCGAGCCAACGTATTCGATGGGAATATCGCTGATGGTCTTCTCCTTCTCGGGGTTGTTGATGCTGTCCACGTACAGCCAGATGGCGCAGGAGAACAAAACGGAGAGGACGACGTACAGCACCTTGCTTTTATTCCAGCGTGGTTTATTGTTCTCCATTGCGGCCGCCTCCTTCCCCACGGGCACGCAGCAGACCAAACAGGCCCGGCTTCCGGTCCGACGGCTCCTTCTCCTGAGGCAAAAGCTCGTTGCGCAGGAGGTTTTCCAGCGTCTCCGGCATCAGATGCCGCTTCAGCATCCCGCCCACGGCCACGGAGATGGACCCCGTCTCCTCGGAGACAATCACCACCACCGCGTCGGAGTTTTCGCTCATGCCGATACCGGCCCGGTGTCGCATCCCCAAGTCCCGTGAGAGATTCACGTTTTTGCTCAGGGGCAGCATACAGCCCGCGCCCAGAACCCGGCCCTTACGGACGATGACCGCGCCGTCGTGCATGGGCGCTTTTACGAAAAAGATGTTTTTCAAAAGCTCGCCGGACACGTCCGCGTTTAACACCGTTCCGCTGCGGACCATGTCGTCCAGCAGAATCTCCCGCTCAAACACAATCAGCGCGCCGGTGCGGGATTTGGACATCTCGGTGCAGGCCAGAACGGTCTGTCCAACCATGCGCTCCAGCGTGCTCTCCGTCTCCCCTCTGGTGAAGAAAAAGGCCAGCCGACGGCTGCCCATCTGCTCCAGCACCCGGCGAAGCTCCGGCTGAAACAGGATGATGAGGGCCAGAACGCCCCACTCCACCATCCGGCCCATGATGTAACTGATGCCGTTAAGGTGGAAGATGGAGGACAGCCACAGCACCGCCAGAAAAATCAAAACGCCCTTTAAAAGGTTTGCCACCCGCGAGGTCTTGACAAAGTTCAACAGCTTGTACAAGACAATGGCCATCAGCAGAACGTCCAGAATATCCGTTATTTCAATTGTCAGCAGATACCGGGCAATCATGCCCGGCAAAAGCGAAAATTTTGCGCTCATTGCTGCATCAGCTTCCTTCCCGGGTCAGGGCGGGATTCCGACCTCGGTCAAAGCCGTGGGATTCGGAGTTCACCCAAATTACAAGAACGCTTATATTATATAGAAAATGACGCCGAATTGCAAGGCAAAAGGCTTCAAAATTCATAGTATGTTCACCGCTTTTCAGGATTTTTCCTCTAAACGCGGCTTTGCCGCCCGCGACCCGAAAGCCGGGTGCGGGCGGCTGTGGGGGAAATCAGTCGGAAAGTCGCTTCAGGATTTCCGGCAGGGCCTCCAGCAGCAAATCCACCTCTTTTTCCGTGTTAAACGCGGAGAAGCTGAGACGGACGGTGCCGCTGTCGATCGTTCCGGCGGTGCGGTGGGCCAGCGGCGCGCAGTGCAGTCCGGATCGGACCGCGAAGCCTGCCTCCGTCAGCGCGTTGCCAACAAATTCAGAATCCACTCCGTCTACCACAAAGCTGAGCACGCCGGTCTGGTCGAAGAGGTCACGTCTTGCGCAGACGTAAACGCCGGGGAGCCTTCGTAGCCCCTCCGAAGCCCGCAGGGCCAGCTTTCGCTCGTGGAGGCAGATGGCGCTTTCTCCCTTTCCGCGGACAAAGCGAATTCCCTCCAGAAGACCTGCGATGCCGGGCACGTTATGCGTTCCGCTTTCCAGCCGGTCGGGCAGAAAGTCCGGCATTTCCTGCTGGATGGACACGCTGCCGGTTCCCCCCTCCAGCAGCGGGGTTGCCTCCACCTTGTCGCCGCAGAGCAGCACGCCCGTGCCCTGCGGGCCGTACAGCCCCTTGTGCCCCGGCATGGCGGCAAACGCGGCGCCCAGCGCCGCCATATCCAAAGGCATCACTCCCGCGGACTGGGACGCATCAATAACAAAGGGAACCCCCCGCTCCCGGCAGAGCGCGGCCACGGCCTCCACCGGCTGCACCAGGCCGAAGACGTTGGATACATGGCTGCAAACCACGGCGTCCACGTCCGGAGTGATGGCCTTTTCAAAGGCCTCCGTGGTCAGGTCCGGCCGAAACAGCGGCGCGCCGGCCACGATAATTTCCGCACCCAGCGCCGCCAGAGGCCGGGTGACGGCGTTGTGCTCATAGCCGGAAATCACCACCCGCCCGCCGCGGGGAACAAGGCTTTTGATGGCGACATTCAGCCCGTGGGTGGCGTTCATGGTGAATACCACCCGATCCGGCTCCGATATATGAAAGAGCTCGGCCAGTTCCGTGCGGCAGGAGAACAGCGTATCCGCCGCCTGCATGGCCGCCGGATAGCCGCCGCGCCCGGGAGAGCTCATGGTTTGCAGGGCCTTCACCATTGCCCGGCCCACCGTCTCCGGCTTCTGGAAGCTGGTAGCCGCACTGTCCAGATAAATCATA
>JAEWML010000035.1 GCA_023393155.1 Bacillota bacterium | reverse complement strand
GGACACGGCTCGGGAAACTATATCTCCCGAAAGCTGGGCGCGCAGAATGGGGAGGAGGCCCATCGGATGTCCTCCACAGGGTTTGTCCTGTCGCTGCTGGCAGGCGGGGTGCTCTGCCTGCTGGGTGAGGTGTTTCTCACGCCGCTGGCGGACTTTTTGGGCGCAACGCCCACCATCCTGCCCTATGCAAAGGAGTATATGCGCATCATTTTAATTGGCGCGCCGTGGATGACGGCGTCGCTGGTGCTGAATAACCAGCTTCGGTTTCAAGGCAGCGCGGCCTACGGCATGGTGGGAATTGCCTCCGGCGCGGTGCTGAACGTCATTCTGGACCCCGTGTTCATTTTCGTGCTGGATATGGGCGTGGCGGGAGCGGCGCTGGCAACGGTGGTGAGCCAGTTTGCCGGGTTTTGCCTGTTGCTGTGGCAGAGCGGCCGGGGCGGCAACCTGAGGCCCCGCTTTTCTCAGGCGAAAATCAGGTTGTTCTACCTGCGGGAAATTGCAAGGGGCGGATTGCCGTCCCTGATACGGCAGGGTCTGATCAGCTTTGCGGTGGTGAGCCTGAACCGGGCCGCCCGGGGGTATGGCGACGCGGTGATTGCCGCCATGGCGGTGGTGACCCGCGTGATGGCGTTCGGCGGCTCCGCGCTGATTGGCTTTGGGCAGGGCTTTCAGCCTGTGTGCGGGTTTAACTACGGGGCAAAGCTCTATTCCCGGGTACGGCAGGGCTTTTGGTTCTGCGTAAAGTGGGGCACCGGATTTTTGACGGTGATGGGCGTGCTGGGAATCATCTTTGCGCCGGAATTGATCGCCCTGTTTCGAAACGATCCGGAGGTGGTGGCTGTGGGGGCGCGGGCTTTGCGGCTCCAATGTGCCACCTTCCCGCTGACCGGCTGGGTGGTGTTCAGCAATATGACGCTGCAAACCATTGGGGACACCGGACCTGCTACCCTTCTGGCCGGGGCGCGGCAGGGAGTGTTTTTTATTCCGGCGGTGCTTCTGCTGCCCCGGTTGATGGAGCTTTGGGGCGTGATGCTGGCACAGCCGCTGGCCGACGTGCTGACCTTTGCCGTGGCGGTGCCGCTGATGCTTCGCGTGCTGCGGCAGATGAGGCTGGCGGAGGAAGCCGCACAGTGACGTTTCCCGGGAAGCAGTTGACAATTTCCCCCGGACTGGATACAATAAGAATTCGGTGAAAATGCAACGCGCGGTTGCAATGATTACAAATATAAAGGAATGAAGAACATGGCACAGGATAAGAGACAGGTGGACGCCATCACGTCCCGGGACACGGATTTCGCCCAGTGGTACACCGACGTGTGCAAAAAGGCGGAGCTGATCGACTATACCAGCACAAAGGGAATGTTCGTCCTGCGGCCATACGGGTACGCCATCTGGGAAAACATTCAGCGCATTCTGGATGGGGAATTTAAAAAGACGGGTCATACCAACGTCTCCATGCCCCTTTTGATTCCCGAGTCGCTGCTGCAAAAGGAAAAGGACCACGTTTCCGGCTTTGCGCCGGAGTGCGCCTGGGTCACCATGGGCGGAAGCGAGGAGCTGGAGGAAAAGCTGTGCATCCGCCCCACCTCCGAGACGCTGTTCTGCGACCATTGGAGCCGTGTGGTCCAGTCCTGGCGGGATTTGCCAATGCTTTACAATCAGTGGTGCAGCGTGCTGCGGTGGGAGAAGACCTCCCGCCCCTTCCTGCGCCACCGGGAGTTTTTGTGGCAGGAGGGGCACACCCTCCACGCCACGGCGGAGGAAGCCGTGGAGGAGACGGAGCAGCAGCTTGAGTGCTATGCCGCTTTTTGCGAGGATTCGCTGGCCATGCCGGTGATCCGGGGCCGGAAGACGGAGAAGGAAAAGTTTGCCGGGGCGGAGTCCACCTACACCATCGAGTGCATGATGCACGACCGCAAGGCGCTTCAGGGCGGCACCAGCCATTATTTCGGAGACGGCTTCGCCAAGGCCTTTGACATCACCTTCACGGACAAAAAAAACCAACTTACCCATCCCTTCGAGACGTCTTGGGGCCTGTCCACCCGTATTATCGGCGGGCTTATTATGACCCACGGAGACGACAACGGTCTGGTGCTGCCGCCCAAGGTGGCCCCCATTCAGGCGGTGGTCATTCCCGTGGCTATGCATAAGGAGGGCGTGCTGGAAGCGGCGGAGGCGCTGCGCGCGCGGCTTGCGGACGCGGGGCTTCGGGTGAAGCTGGACGATTCCGACAACTCCCCCGGCTGGAAGTTTGCCGAGTATGAGATGAAGGGCGTGCCCCTGCGGATTGAAATCGGGCCTAAGGACATTGAAAAAGGCCAGTGCGTCGCCGCCCGGCGGGACACGGGAGAGAAAATCTTTATTCCCCTTACGGAACTGGAGCCGGCGGCGGAGAGGCTGCTGAACGAAATTCACGACAATCTATACGCCATGGCCCTGAAAAACCGGGAGGACAATACTTTTGATATCAAGTCTCCCGCCGAGGCAAAGATTATTGCCGAGGGCAAGGGCGGCTTCCTCCGCTCCAAGTGGTGCGGCGAGGCGGCGTGCGAGGTGGCGATGAAGGAGCAGGCGGGCGTCACCTCCCGCTGCATGCCTCTGATTCAGTCCGGGACGGAGGGCGTGTGCCCCGTATGCGGCAAGTCCTGTAAAACCGATATTTTCTGGGGCGTGGCCTATTAACAGTCAGGCGTCCCACCGGTTCATAAAAACAAAAGGTCCCCCCATTGCGTTTCACGCAATGGGGGGACCTTTCTTGTAAAACGGCTTACTCCGCCAGATGCAAAATGGCGGTCATATCCTCAGGGCCGATTTTCACGAAGCTGCCGAGGGGGAAGCCGCCGGGCTTCTCCCCGTGGTGGGCGGTCATGGCGGGGATGTCCTCCGCCTTGGCGCCTATCTCCGACAGGGTGAGGGGCATTCCGATGGACTTCAAAAACGCCCGGAACCGGGCGATACCCGCTTTGGCGGTCACCTCGGGATGGGCAAAATCCATGTCGCAGTCCCAAACCCGGACGGCGAACTGGGCAAACCGGTTTACATCGTGGGGCAGGACGTACTCCATCCACGCGGGCAGAACGACCGCAAGGCCCGCGCCGTGGGCGCAGTCGTAAAACGCGGAGAGCTCGTGCTCAATCTGGTGGCTGGCCCAGTCCTGTGCGCGGCCCGTACCGCAGAGATTGTTGTGGGCCAGCATTCCTCCCCACATCAGGTCCGCCCGGGCGGCGTAGTCGTCCGGGTTTTCAAGGGCTTTGGGCGCGGCGGCAATAATAGTTTTCATCAGCGCCTCGCCCAGCCGGTCGGTTATGTCCACGTCCTTGGTGTTGGTGAAGTACCGCTCGATAATGTGGGCCAGCATGTCCGTCACGCCGCTGGCTGTTTGATAGGCGGGGAGGGAGCAGGTATAGCTGGGGTCCAAAACGGCAAATTTGGGCCGGATCACATCCGTTTTCGGGCAGCCCCATTTCAGGTTGCCCTCCTCCAGCGTGATGACGCAGCTATCGGACCCTTCGGACCCCGCCGCTGCAATGGTCAGCACCGCGCCCACGGGCAAGATGGTTTCAATGGGTTGCTTTCCGGCGAAGATGTCCCAGAAGTCCCCGTCGTAGGGCACGCCCATGGAAATGGCCTTTGCCGTGTCGATGACGGAGCCGCCGCCCAGGGCCAGCAAAAAGTCGCATTCATCCCGGCGGCAGAGCTCGATGCCCTCGTAGACCTTTCCGCTGCGGGGGTTGGCCTGAATGCCGGACAGCTCGCTGAAAGGAATTCCGGCCTCTTTTAACGAGGCCGTCACCGCATCGTAGGACCCGTTCCGCCTTACGGAGCCGCCGCCAATCACCAGCAGAACCCTATGACCGCCGAACCGGCGAACCAATTCCCCGGAGCGCCGGGCCTCCCCGTCGCCAAAAGCAAACAGGGTGGGGGAGTAGAAAGTAAAGTTGTTCATATCAATATCCTTTTTTCAAGTCAACAAGACGGGCAAGGGGCTTGCCTGCCGCGTAGTTTTCCAAGTCGTCGCAGAATAAAGACACCGTTTTGTCGCAGGTATAGCCCAGCGTCATATTGCCCGCCACATGGGGCGTCAGCAGCAGGTTGTTGGTGTCCCACAGGGGATGGTCCTCCGGCAGAGGCTCCGGCGTCATCACGTCCAGCGCCGCACCGGCAAGCCTGCCCGCATTCAGCGCGTCCATCAGGGCCTCTTGGTCAATGGCGGAGCCCCGGCCTACGTTTATCAAAATAGCGTCGGGAGGCAGCAGGGCAATGCGCTTTCTCGTCATAAAACCGATGGTTTCCGGCGTGGAGGGCATGGCCATCACCAAGATGTCCGTCTCTGGAAGCACGGAATCCACCTCCGTCATGGGAACCACCCGGTCGAATACCCCGTCGGGGCTGCGCCCGCTGCGATTCACGCCGGTGATGCCTGCGGGCTGAAGCGCCTTGGCGCGCTTTGCAAAGGTGGTGCCGATATCGCCAGTGCCCAGCAGCGTCAGGCGGCTGCCCTGAATGGAGCGGATGGACAGGTCGTTGGTCCAGCCGTGCTCCCGGATGATGCGGGTATAGTCCGGCATTTTCCGCTGGAGCATCAGCGTCACCATCAGAATGTGCTCCGCGATGGTCACGCCGTAGGCCCCCGAGGAGTTGGTGAGCAGCACGCCCTCCGGAAACTGGAACGGCGGCTGATAGGGGTCCACTCCCGCGTAGGAGCAGCAGTACCACTTCAGGTCCGGAGCCTCCGCCAGCAGGGAGCGCCAGTGCCCAAACAGCACCTCGCAGTCTTCAAGATGCCCGGCGGCGTCCTCCTTGGTGAGGTAATAGCGGGCAGAGAAGCCGTGCTTTTCCGCTACGGCGTCAATTTGCCGTTTGTGGGCCTCGGTAATGAATTCATTGACGACACAAATGATCCGGCTCATTTTCATTCCTCCTTGAAAGGTTACAGTGTAGGGTGGTTTTCCGGTTTATGAGGGGCGCTGTTCCAGCGCTTCAATCATTTTTTCAGCGCACCGCAGTCCGTCCGCCGCCGCGGAGAGGATTCCTCCGGCGTAGCCCGCCCCCTCCCCACAGGGGTACAGGCCCCGCAGCGCGCTCTGGAGCGTCTCGTCCCGCAGGATGCGGACGGGGGATGAGCTGCGGCTCTCCACGGCGGTTAAAACCGCGTCGCCCGCGGCAAAGCCCGGAAGCTTCCGGGCCAGAAGGGGCAGCGCCTGCGCCAGCGCGTCGCACACAAAGCCGGGAAGGCACTCCCGCAGGTTCGTCCATTTCACGCCGGGGCGGTAGGTGGGCTTTACCCGGCCGGGGCCTTGAGAGGGGCGGTTTTCCAGAAAATCCTCCACCCGTTGGGCCGGGGCAAGGTATCCGCCCCCGCCTGCGGCAAAGGCGGCTTCTTCCAGTCTGCGCTGGAACGCCACCCCCGCAAGGGGGCCGTCTGCGCCGAAATCCTCCGGCGTGACGCTGACAAGCAAGCCGCCGTTGATATTCTCTCCGTCCCGGGCGAAGCGGCTCATGCCGTTGGTGACTAACCGGCCCTCCTCCGACGCGGCGGCCACCACCTGCCCGCCGGGGCAGACGCAGAAGGAGAAAACGCCCCGTCCCTCCGGCAGATGGCAGGAGAGCTTGTAAGAGGACACGGGAAGACCCGGATGACCCGCGTACTTCTTATATTGTACCTCATCCATGTCCGCCTGTAAATGCTCAATGCGCACGCCCACGGCAAAGGGCTTTGCCTCCATGGGAATCTGCGCGGCAAGGAGCGCTTCAAAGGTGTCCCGGGCGGAGTGGCCGATTGCAAGAAGAAGCTGGCGGCAGGGAAGGGAATACGCGCCGTCCGGTCCCTCCACGGTAGTGCCGGACAGGGTTCCGTTTTCTGTTTGCAGGTTCGTCAACCGGGACTCAAACCGGAGGTCGGCCCCAAGACGCAGCAGCTCCTGCCGCATATTTTTGAGAACGATGTGGAGCATGTCCGTGCCCACATGGGGTTTTGCATCGATTAAAATGTCTTCCGGTGCGCCGAAGCGGACCAGTTCTTCCAGAATGAAGCGATGGCGGACATCCTTTGTGCCGGTGTTCAGCTTTCCGTCGGAAAAAGCGCCTGCGCCGCCCTCTCCAAACTGGACGTTGGAGTGGAGGTCCAGCGTCCCCGTCTTGAAAAATCGCTCCACGTCTTCCTGTCGCTGTTCCATGGGTCTGCCCCGCTCCAGCAGGATGGGCCGCAGGCCCGCCCGGGCCAGCAGCAGTGCGGCGAACAGGCCCGCCGGTCCCGCGCCCACCACCACGGGAGAAAGCGCAGACAGCGGCCCAGGCTCCGGGAGAGCATAGGCGGGGGAGGGGATATAACGGGATATTTTCGCATTGCGGCTGCGGCGCAGGAGCTTCTCCTCCTCCTCCGTCTCCACCGCCACGGTGTAAACCAGCTCCGGGTCCTCCCGAGCGTCCACGCTGCGGCGCAGAATGTGGATACTTTTGATCTCGTGCTCGCCGACGCGCAAAATGCGGGCGGCTTCCCGCACCAGCTCTCGCAGGCTCCGTCCGGGCCTTTGTTTCAGTCCTTCTATTTTCAGCAAACTTTTCTGCTTCCTTTCATATTCTTTTAAGCTAAGCATACTATACTTCCCTCAAAGGTGCAAGAAAGAAGTGCCGCAAAGACGCGGCGGACGGCCTGTTTTTAAGTTTTAAAAATTTTTTATATTCCGTTCATCTGTACGACATGTCTCTCCGTGATACTTGTTTTATAAAACAGGCAGGAGACGACGCCGAATATACATCAGGAGGAAATCATT
>JAEWML010000010.1 GCA_023393155.1 Bacillota bacterium | reverse complement strand
CGGAAGCTGTACATAAAGTTCCTCTTTCCTATGATTAAAAAATCGGTGCGCAGGCGGTTGGTCGGGTTCTGTTTTTCGTGATTGCGGGCAGATGCGTCCTTTGCAGCATCCATTGAAATCGCCTGCCGTTTCTGCTATCATACCTCTGGAAAGCAAAAAAATCAAGGACCAACGCCATCCGCCATAAGGGGTGCGCCTAAGAAAATCCAGCATTATGACGGGAACATTTTTCCTATTTGATCCGTTTACAAGGTGAGACTTCCGGCTGCGGCCGGGAAAAAGAAAGGAACGTTTAAATTGCCATGAAAAAGCTGTTATTTCCTGTTCTGGCGGCGCTTGTGCTGATGATGGGGCTGACCGCCTGCGGAGAAACCGGGGACAAGCACCCGGACCTCACCGCCTATTATAACTCCATGGCGGAAACGCTGGGCTGGAGCAACGAGAGCATGGCGGAAACGCCCGACGATGTGCTGGACATCTACTATCCGGGACTGAAAGACATTGAGACAAAGCAGTTCATCGCCCGCTCGGTCATGATCAGCGCCACGGCGGAGGAGCTGGTGCTGATGGAGTGCAATTCCCCGGAGGACGCGCAGGCCGCCAAGGCCATCCTCCAGCAGCGGATGGACGATCAGGTGGACGGTGGGGCGTGGTATCCCAGCACCATCCAGACATGGGAAAACGCGCAGGTATCCGTCAACGGAAGCTACGCCGCCCTGATTGTATCCGGGGAAAATCAGGAGGAGCTGACCGAAGCTTATAACGCGCTGTTCGCGTCCTGAGCGGCAGCGCTGTCCGGCCGCGGTTTCCAAGCCGCGGCCATTTCCCTGCATATAGAAAGGAGGCGCCGCGTTGGTATTCAGCAGTCCCGTATTTTTGTTTTTTTATCTCCCCATTTCGCTGGCGCTGTACTTTGTCGTTCCGTTGAAGTGGCGGAATCTGGTCTTGCTTGCGGTGAGCCTGCTGTTTTACGGCTGGGGAGAGGGAATTTACGTCCTCATTATGCTTCTGTCCACCGTCATCGACTATACCCACGGGATTATGGTGGAAAAATACCGGCACGAGGACAAAAAGGCCCGGTGGTTTGTGGCCCAGTCCGTGATTTTTAATCTGCTGATTCTGGGCTTTTTTAAGTACTATAATTTTATTGCCGCGAACCTCTCGCTGATTCCGGGCCTTGCTCTGCCGGACCTGAACGTGCATCTGCCCATCGGCGTCTCCTTTTACACGTTCCAGACCATGAGCTATACCATCGACGTATACCGCAAAGACGCGCCGGTACAGAGGAATGTTGTGGCTTTCGGGACCTTTGTCACCATGTTTCCCCAGCTCATCGCCGGTCCCATCGTGAAGTACAAGCAGGTGGCGCTGGAGCTGAATTCCCGCCGCACTACGGCGGAGGGCTTTGCCCGGGGCGCACTGCGGTTCACCGTGGGCCTTGCGAAAAAGGTGCTGCTTGCAAACGCCGTGGGCGCGCTGTGGGAGCCGCAGATAGCGGCCCAGTCCTCCGGGACGCTGACGGCCATGGGGGGCTGGCTGGGGCTGGCGGCGTTCTCCCTCCAAATTTATTTCGACTTTTCAGGCTATTCCGATATGGCCATCGGCCTTGGATATATTTTCGGCTTCAGCTTTCCCGAAAATTTTGACCACCCGTATCTTGCTAAATCCGTCACGGAGTTCTGGCGGCGGTGGCACATGTCTTTGACCGGGTGGTTCCGGGAGTATGTCTACATCCCTTTGGGCGGCAACCGGGGCGGTGAGTGGAAGACTCTTAGAAACATCCTGATTGTGTGGACGCTGACGGGCATCTGGCACGGGGCAAGCTGGAATTTTCTCCTCTGGGGCGAGTATTTTGCCGCGTGGCTGATTTTGGAGAAATACGTGCTGGGGCGCGCCCTCAGCCGCGCGCCCGTGGTGGTGCAAAGGGCCTATACCCTGATGATCGCCGCCGTGGGCTGGGGCCTGTTTGCCATTGAGGATTTGGGCCGGTGCGCCGCGTATCTGAAAATTTGCTTTGGCGGCGGGACGCTGTGGAGCGCGGGGGACGGGTATCTTTTAAGAAGCTACGGCCCGACCCTTGTGATTTTGGTTCTTGCATCCACGACCTTGGGCCTGCGCCTGTGGGCGCGCCTGCCGGAGCGGGCCAGAGAAATTGCCGCGCCCTTGCTGATGCTGGCGGGACTGACAGTGTGCACCGCGTATCTGGTGGACAACAGCTACAATCCGTTTTTGTATTTCCGCTTTTAGGGGGTGGGGGTGTGACAAAAAGGTATGGGATGTTTCTCTCCGTCCTCTTCTGCGCATTTTTATGCGGCTTAGGGGCGCTGCATCTGACGCTGCCGGACCGGGCGTGGTCCGAGACGGAAAACCGGACGCTTGCAAAGCGCCCGGACCTCACCGCGGCGAGCATTGCAGACGGAACGTTTATGACGGACGCGGAGGATTATATCGCCGACCAGTTTCCCGGCCGGGACGGCTGGACGGGCCTGAAGGCCCGGGCGGAGCAGCTTCTGGGAAAATCGGAGTTCCGTGGCGTGTACCTGTGCGGGGATACCCTGATTAACCGGGGGGACGAGCCGGGGGAGCAGGCGGAAAAAAACCTTGGCTATGTCTCCGCATTGGCGGAAACGGCTGAGGTCCCAGTGTATCTGGGGCTGATTCCCACCGCGTCGGAAATCTGGGCAGACAGGCTGCCCGCCGGTGCGCCGGTTCCAAACCAGAGCGCGTTTATCCGCCGGGCATTGGAGGAAACGGGGCTTTCCGGGGTGGATTATCTCTCCGCGCTTCAAGACCGGGCGGGGGAGAAGATCTACTACCGCACGGACCACCACTGGACCAGTCTGGGGGCCTATTACGGCTACGCCGCCCTGTGTGAGGCCTTAGGTGAAAAAGCTGTAAGCATAGATTCCTTTACACCGAAAACCGTGAGCCGCGACTTTAACGGAACCCTGTATTCCACCTCCGGCGTCCACTGGCTGACGCCGGACACCATGGAGTATTACGTGCCGGAGGAGGGCGTGACGGTGACCGCTCCGCAGGAGGGCGGAGAAGAGAGCTTGCCGCTGTATGACCGCGCGTATCTTGCGAAGAAGGACAAATACTCCTCGTTTCTGGGGGGAAACCGGCCGGTGTGCGTCGTCAAAAATCCAAACGCCGCCACAGACCGCAAAATATTGCTGATTCGGGACTCCTATGCCGACGCCATGGCCCCGTTTCTGTCTCAGACCTTTGCAGAGGTGCACTTGCTGGACCTGCGGTATTACCGCCTGTCTCCGGCAGAGTATGCCCGGGAAAACGGGGTGGACGGCATTGTGGTAAGTTACAGCGTTCAGAATTTTGTAACTGACAAAAATTTCGCATTTTTGAGCCGCTGAAAAGGGGGAGGCACGGTTATGCCGTGTCCTCCCCTAGTTCATACCTTGCCAAAACCCGCCTTTACCGGTTTGGACAAAGGTCCGTCAGCAGCCGGAGAAAAAGAACGGACTTGAGAGAGATTCCTCAAGTCCGTTCTATTGTTCGGTTATTTTTCGCTTTTTT
>JAEWML010000163.1 GCA_023393155.1 Bacillota bacterium | reverse complement strand
GGCTATATGGACACGGAGATGAACACCGCCCTCACCGATCCCGCAAACCCCCGCTATAAAGAGATTACCGACCGCATTCCCGCCCACCGCTGGGGCACCGGTCAAGACATGAAGGGCGCGGCGGCCGGAAATGTCAAACAGATTGGTCATACTTGAATTTCCTCCTGTGTATTGAAAAATGTGCGCGGTCAGGACTGGAAGCTTTCCAAAGCCGGGTCCAGAACTGCCAGATCATACCGGCGGCTGGGCTGAGAGAACGCTGCCAGCACCCAAAAATACGCATTGCGCGTGCCGGGACAGGCCACGGTGGGATGATAGCCGGCGGGAGCCTGCACCATCGTTCCAGAGTGGACAGTGTGGGTCACAATGTCCTCCACCCCGCCGCTTTCGAGATAGCTGATATGCAGGCCGAAGTGAGGCAGGGGCATATCGAAATAACAGTAAACCTCCTCCAGGTCCCGTTCATGCTGGTGCGGGGGCCAACTGGTCCAGGCGCCCTCGCCGCCCCAGGTAAGTCCGCAGATCAGTTTGGAGGCAGGCTCCTGATGGGACAGGGTAAACATAACCTCCCGACGGCCCACGCCGCTGCCGTGAATCTGGTGAATATCGCCGATGGGCAGACTTAGGTCGAACGACCGGAAAAACGGAGTGCCCACGCCCTCGCACTTTGCCGCGGCGATATAGAAAATGCTGTCCTCCAGCGCGGTGATGCGGATGGAGTCGCCGCCGGGAAGATAAAATGCGTCAAGTTTTTTCATGGTCTGATGCAACAATGAATGATCAGACAATCTTGCGGAGCCTTCAATTAAAACCGGGTTCATCTCCAGTGCCTGTGTCTCCAACACATAAGAGTCTCCGGCTTTCAGGTTTAGCCGATAAATCTGCGCTTCACGGCATTCGCAGGTCTCAGGAGTGATGACCGCATGAAAACCCGGCGTCTCAGGGGACTGGACGCTCCAGCGTTCCATCCGCTCCTTATTGGATTGATTGCGCATACTAAAAACCTCCATTTTAATTTTACTGCAAAATCATCAGATGAATTAAGGGGTTTACGTTCAAAAAAACAGCCGGTATACACGCGGCTTTCACAGGAAACAAATCCTTTGCGGCTGCCGCCGTGGTTTATCCCGGCGGCAGCCGTATCGGAATCAGTTTTATGCCAGACAGGTGCTGAACCAGGGGAAGAACACCGTCAGGAAGAAGACGGCGATATATCCGACCAGGAAAGGCATCTCGGCTTTGGCGATCTGGCCCATGGGCAGCTTGGTAACCGACGTGGCGGAGAAGATGTTAACAGCTACGGGAGGAGTCATGGTGCCGATAACGTTGGACACGCACACGATCATACCGAAGTGGAGCGGATGAATACCCAAACTCTGGGCGATAGGCCAGAGCACGGGGACCAGCAGTACGCAGATGGCGGTACCCTCCATGAAGGTGCCGAAGATCAGCAGGATAATGGCGACAATCAGGCAGAACAGCGTGCTGCTGAGGTGCATGCTCACCACGGTGTCTACCAGGCTGCTGGAGAGGCCGGAGAAGGTAAACACCCAACTGAAGGCCGTGGAGGCGGAGATGATGAAAAGAATCATAGCCGAGCTCTTGGCGGAATTATACAGAATGTCAATCAAATCAGAAAACTTGAGCTCGTGATAGAACAGGGTTCCGGCGATCAGCGCCCAGATGCAGGCGACCACGGAGCTTTCGGTGGGTGTGAGAATGCCGGAGTAGATGCCGCCCAGAATGATGATGGGGGTGAGCAAAGCGGGAATCGCGTCAAAAAAGATCTTAAGAATGTCCTTGGCGGTATGATGCTCCTCCTGCTTGGGCCAGTTTTCCTTTTTGGCATACCACAGCGCAACGGAGATCAGCACGCCGCAGATCAGGATGCCCACCAGCAGACCCTGTTTGAACATGCCGCTGACGGACGCGCCGGTGAGCGTGCAGTAAATCACCATGATAATGGACGGCGGAATCACAGGGCCCAGACCGCCGCTGACCACCAACAGTCCCGCGGTTCGGGGGCCGGGGTAGCCCGCCTTTACCATGTCGGCATACAGCATGGAGCCGATAGCAATGACGGTGGCGGGAGCGGAGCCGGAAAGGGCGGCGAAGAAGGCGCAGGCAAGAACCAACGCCACGGCCATGCCGCCCCGGACGCGGCCCACCAGAATGCTGGCGAATTTAACGATACGGCGGGAGATTCCGCCCTTTGTCATCAGGTTGCCGGCCAGCACAAAAAACGCGATGGCCATGATGGACACGCTGTCAAGACCGGCATAAAAGCGCAGGGGGATGGAGGCGGTGGTGGCGGGAGCCATAATATTCTGGGCAAAGAGGATCATCGCCGTGGCGGAAACGCCCAGAGAAATGGAAATCGGAACGCCGATGAAAAGGCATACGATAAATACGCCGAACAAGAGTACTCCGGTCATACCTGCTCCTCCTTTTCCCCGAATTGATCGGCAGGTTTTGTAACCATTTTTACCAGCGTGGCCAGTTGCACCAGCGTCATAATAGAAAAACCGATGACAAGCGCCATATAGGGAATGGACATGGGCCAATTGAGGCTGGTGGTGGTCACTTTGCGGGCGATATTGGTCTGTACGTTGATGATGGCGCCCCGGGTGGCCATCGCGGTAAAGGCAATCAACACAATCTGCGCCACAATATCAAGCGCTTTGCGCAGCCCGCCGCTCAGCTTGCTGATGAACGCCGTCACACGTACCTGCGTTCCGTCCCTCAGGCCGGCCTCCGCCCCCAGAAGCACCATATACACCATGGAAATGCGGGCCAGCTCGTCAAGCCATGAAACGGTGATACGAAAGACGTTCCGCGCCAGCACGCTGCCGAACATGGTGGCCACCATGATGACGAAAGCCAACAACAACAGCAGTCGTTCGGACCGATCCAGCCAGCCGAGTATTTTCTTGAGTGAATTCATCTGCCGTTCTCCTTTTTCTCATATCTGCGCTGCAATCGAAAACCGCTTCCGATAGCCCCGGATAGCTCGGGCGACCGGAAGCGGTTTCTGAATTATCTCACAAGCGCCTCGAAATCATTAAGCGTTCTTAAACGCAGCTCTATCCGTCTCCAGCGCGGCCAGCCAAGTCTGGTCGAAGGAAATGCCGTTGGCGGAGTTACCGACGAAGGCGGTGTAGCGATCCTTCAGAGTCTGAATGTCGCTGTCGGACAGGGTGTAGAAAGTGACGCCCTTTTCGGTCAGTTTGTCTACGGCCTCGTTGTTGTAATCTACCAGATACTGCCACTGGTCGCTGCAGCCCTCGGCAACGCCCTGCATGAACTGATCCATCAGGCCCAGATCCGCAACCTTCTGATAGGCATAGTCGCTCATGCACAGCATGATGTAGCAGAAGTAGTGGTTAGACCATGTAACATAGGGGGCGACCTCATAGTAGTTGCCGGCCCAGTTGTTGGAAATGGCATTTTCCACGGCGGACACGGTTCCCTGCTGCAAAGCGGTGTACTGCTCGGTGGCGGACATGGGAGTGGCCACGGCTCCAAAGCTGTTCCACATGGCGGTCTGCAGGTTAGAACTCATGGTGCGGATTTTCAGGCCCTGAAGGTCGGCCGCGGTCTGAATGGGGTCCTTGGAGAAGATGTTGCGGAAGCCGGACTCCATCCAGCCGATCATGTGCATCCCGGCGGCTTCGACTCCCTCGGACATCAGTCTGCCGGTCTCACCGCCCATGGCGTAGTTAGCCTCCTCGGCGCTTTCCCAAAGGAAGGGCTGCTCCAGTGCGGCGCACTCGGGGAAATAGTTCTCCAGCACGCTGTTGGCGCAGGTGGCAATGTCAATTTCGCCGTTGGCGCAGCTTTCAATTGTCTCCGCCTCGCTGCCCAGAGTGGCGCCGGCATAGACCTGAATCTGAATCTGCCCGTCCGTGTACTGATTCACCAGCTCGGCCACCCGCTTTGCACCGGCGGCGTAGTTGGTGTTTTCACCATCGGTGAGCGCGTATTTCAGGGTGAGCTTTGCTTCTCCGGAGGAACCGGAAGAGGGGTTGGAGGAGGCGGAGCCAGCCGGGGCGGTGCTTCCGCAGCCTGCCAGCATGGTCGCCGTCATGACGCCTGCCAGCAGCATCGAGAGACACTTTTTCATTTTCACAATCTCCTTCTTAATCCAAATTAACATCGACGAATGCTGTCTTAATCATCAGATGTATTTTGTGCTAAAACAGTATCATCCAGATAAGCCAACGTCAAGTGTTGTCACAAATTTCACAATAAATTCATCCTTTTCACCGTTGTAAGGACATATTTTTGTGCGCTTTGCCATTAATACATCTGATCATTGACGAAAAAGATTTGGATATGTGCCCCGAAATGGAAATGCGCCCCACAGGGGTTTTGAAATCCGAAACGCTGCTATTTTTTCCCCTGATTCGCGTCGAGATGTCTGAGAATGGACTCGCGGTTGGTGTTCAGGTGCAGAATCATATCAAACCGCGCGCCCATGGGGTCGCACCGGGAAATTGCGTCCACAATCTGCCGGTGCTGGATAATGGTCTGCCTGCGGTTCTCATCGTTTGTGGTTGTGATGATGACATTGACGGAGGAGGTGATAATGGGGATTAAGTTGCGCAGTACGTCATTTCCGCTGCACTCGGCCAAAAACCGGTGAAACTGGGCGTCCACAGCGGAATAATCCTCTTCCGCGTTCACCAGCTCCTCCATTTTTTCGCAGTACTCATACATCTGCCGCACCTGCTTCGCCGAAGCCTTACGCGCCACCATCTGCGCAATTTCCGGCTCCAGCATAAGGCGGATATCCAGCAGCTCAATGGCCAGCTTTGGGTCATTTCCCATAAAGGTGAGCCCAAGCGGGTCCTCGGGCACTCCGTTTTTGTCGGACACAAAGGTGCCTGAACCTTGACGCACATGGAGAATGTTGCGGGCAACCAGACGACGCGTGGCCTCCCGCAGGGTGCTTCGTCCGATTTTCAACTGCTGGGCCAGCTCATATTCGTTGGGGAGCCTGTCTCCCGATTTCATATTATTGCTCAAAATCAACTCGATAATCTCGTCCACCGCCGTATCCACCAAGGTTTTTCCGGCTGTATCTTTTGTTTCCATCTTCGTTCCCCCTTGAATTTTCTTTCGACTGTGTGCCGCGCAACACGGTATTGGGACGCCGAGGCCTTTGCTGCGGCCTGCCGTTCCGCAAAAAATGGCGGCAGGCAAAAATCCTGCGCAGGCGGCGGCCCCGTCGCTGGGTGTATCTGTTATTGCGGCTATTATAAGTTATTATAATATGTCAGACAGCTTTTTACAAGCGGATGTAAAAAGGCAAAGCCGAATTTGAAAGGCAAAGGTTTAAAAAGGTCGGATGTATGGGTTGCCGCATTTGCGGCACAGAGGGGTTTGAAACGGTGCATTTTTCCCTTTATGGCGGAAAAAGAGACGGGCAGACCCGGCGGGACGCACCGGAGCTGCCTCGTCTTTCTTCAAAAACCGGAGTGGTTTCTGAGGCCGGCGTCAGGAATGCGGATTGGAAGCGTCTCTGCCCCCTTTGGCGGAGCGGGGGACTTTTTTTGCCGGGCTTCGTATTCCCGGCGAAATTCCGCCATCTCCTCCTCGTCCCGGTCGTCCAGCGCGTGAAGGCCGCCAAGACCCTCCATGTGGTGGGTCAGCTCGTGGGAGAGGGTGGTCCACAGCTCGTCGAGCCAGTCCTCTGGCCTCCAGTTCTCCTTTTTCGCCAGAGCGGCAAACGAGCCGTAATAGAGGTTGATATACTTCCCGAGAGAGTCGTGGCAGAATTCCCCCATGATATACAGCTCGCTGTCGGAAATTTCCTCGTCCCGCTTCGTATCCTCCAGCAGGTTCACGCCGCCGTTGAGGCCCTGAAACAGCACTTGTGGAAACTGCTCCGCGATGTCGTCCAGCGCGTCGCCCACTTCATCAAAGGTCAGCAGCTTCATGGGAAGCTCCCCTTTCGTCGTTTTTGTTCGCCGGGTTATTTCACCTGCTTCATGGACAGGGAAATCCGTTTTTTCTTCTCCTCCACTTCTAGCACGACCACCTTTACCACGTCGCCGACGGACACGGCCTCGGAGGGGTGGCGAATAAACCGGTCGCAGACCTGCGAGACATGGACCAGACCGTCCTGATGGACGCCGATGTCCACGAACGCGCCGAAGTCGATGACGTTTCGCACCGTGCCGGTGAGAACCATTCCGGGGCGCAGGTCTTTCATATCCATGACGTCCGTCCGCAAAACGGGCTTGGGCAACTCGTCACGAGGGTCCCGGCCCGGCTTTTGCAGCTCCGATGCCACGTCCCGCAGCGTGGGCACGCCCACGCCGCACTCTGCCGCGGCCTTCTCCTCACCATAGGCCTTCAATCTGCCGGGCAGGTCCCCCAGCGCACCGGCGGAAACGTCCGCCAGCGTGTAGCCGGTGATCTTGAGCAGCTTTTCCGCGGCGGCGTAGCTCTCGGGATGGACCGCGGTGTTGTCCAGCACGTTGGCGCTCTCCGGTACCCGCAAAAAGCCTGCGCACTGCTCAAAGGCCTTGGGGCCCAGCTTTGATACCTTTAAAATCTGTTTCCGGGCGGTGAACACGCCGTTTTCCTCCCGGTATTTTACCACGTTTTTGGCGGTGGAGCCGGTCAGCCCCGCCACATAGCCCAGGAGCGACGCGGACGCGGTGTTCACGTCCACACCCACGGCGTTTACGCAGTCCTCCACCACCGCGCCCAGCGCTTCGTCCAACTGCTTTTGCGGGCAGTCGTGCTGGTATTGGCCCACACCGATGGCCTTGGGATCGATTTTCACCAGTTCCGCCAGCGGGTCCTGAAGCCGCCGGGCGATGGACACGGCGGAGCGGAGATTCACGTCATATTGGGGAAATTCCTCTGCCGCCAGCTTGGATGCGGAGTACACCGAAGCGCCCGCCTCGGACACGATCATATAGCTGAGACGGCGGCCCATGTCCGAAAGCTTTTGAATCAGCTCCACAGCCATCTGCTCCGTTTCCCGGCTGGCCGTGCCGTTGCCGATGGCGATGTGCTCCACGCCGTGGGTCACGGCCATACCGGAGAGCTTGGCAATGGCTTCGTTTTTCTGCCGCTCGCCAAAGGTGGGGTAGACCACGGCGGTGTCCAGCACCTTGCC
>JAEWML010000075.1 GCA_023393155.1 Bacillota bacterium | reverse complement strand
CAGCAAGATTAACAAAAAAAACAACGCGATTCATGGGAAGTGCCGAAAAGATCTTTGTGTGCTTGACAAAAATTTTGCAAAAGTATATAAAGCTGTTATAAGCGATGTATTCCCGGCCGGGATATTTTTTATTCCTATATTTCGGAATGTAATTCCGTATAACGGAATAGTGGCTTTGTGAAGGGGTGCTGGGTATGGCTTCCGTCGAGGTGGTTATACTGCTTCACATGGCATCGCATGTATGTGCCGAAGCCCCATGTATGTATGGCGACTCATTTATGGCAAACGCATATTTATGGCAAACGCATAAATCCAAAAGGAAAGGGAGTACTTATCATGTCTGCTGGCGTATTTCTGGTAATTCTGGTTCTCTCCATTGCAGCGCTGATGCTGCTGATTATGAAAGCAAAGCTGCACCCGGTGTTTTCCCTGTTTTCCGTGGCTCTGGTCATGTCTCTGGTCATGGGCTTCTCCTTCGCCGAATCTCTGGTGAATATCAACGCCGGTTTCGGCGGCACCTTACAGAGCCTGGGCATTCCCATTATGCTGGGCGCGATTCTGGCGATGGGTGTGCAGGATACCGGCGCGGCTAAATCGATTGCCAACTTCTTCATCCGCCTGTTCCACGGTAAAAATCTGGAGCTGGCGCCTGCCCTGACCGGTTATGTGGTGTCCATCCCTGTGTTTGGCGACATCACCACCATCCTGACCTCCAACATCGCAAACGTCCTTTCCAAGCGCAAGCGCATTTCCATGGGCAAAATGGCCGCCTTTACCCAGGCTGGCCTGAACCTGACCCATGCCATGGTCCCCCCCACCCCCGGCATTCTGGCTGTGTCCATCATGCTGGGCGCCGATCTGGGGCTGACCATCTCCTGGGGTATTGTAATTTCCCTGATTGCGTTCTTTGTGACTTGGCTGGTGCTGCGCAAGTGGACCGACAAGGAATATGTGGAGCCGGTCCCTGCCGTTGTGGCTGAGATTGAAGAGACCAATTCCGACAAGGTCAGCGACATTCTCATTAAGGGCGAAGACCTGCCCGGCACTTTTGCTTCCTTCTTGACAATTCTGATTCCCGTGTTTCTGATTGCATTCAGTTCCTTCGTGAAGATGGCCATTCCCGATGCCGATTCTGCGGTTCGTGCCATCACCGATGTTCTGGGTGATAAGATCGTGGCTCTGGGTCTGGGCGTGATTTACACCATTTTGCTGGCGATTACTCACAAGAATTCCGTCCGCAAGAGCAACGAAGATGTCACCGGCAAGAACCCCAGGGAGTTCCGCGAAGTGGTGCTCAACAGTTGGTTTGGCCGCGGTATGGAGGTTGCTCTGCCCGCGCTGCTGATCACCGGCATGGGCGGCGCCTTTGCCTCCGTTATCAAGTCCTCTCCCGCCATTGAGGGCCTGAGCCAGGTGATCGCCGACTCCGGCGTGCCCGGGCTGCTGATTCCCTTCCTGGTGGGCGTGATCATGATGACCGCCGTTGGCTCTATGACCACTGCCGGGCTGACCGCCGCAGGCGTCATCATGCCCATGATGGCTTCTCTGGGCCTGACCCCCATTTCCACCGCGCTGGCCATCGGCGCCGGCACCATGATCTTCAACCACGTCAACAACTCCGGCTTCTGGGTCATCAGCAAATTCTTCAACCTGGACCTCAAGCAGGGCCTGAAGTATATCACTATTCCGGATGTTGTGGCCGGCATCACCTGCTTTATCCTGGTTTTCATCTTTGCCGCCGTCGGCTTGCTCTAAGCGCGGCAAGTTACTCCACACAATATCACAGGGGAGCCAGTACCTTCTCCTGTAAGCGCAATGCCTAAGGAGAAAATGGCTTGCCGCTGTGGACACAGCGGCAGGCCTTTTCCCGATTTTTATGCAGCCAAACAGGAAAACAGGAGCTTCGGCAAAATGATACAAAGCTCCGCCGTTACAAAGGAGAAACATTCTATGAATCAGAAGAGCATTAAGGAAAGGGCCCTCTGGGCGCAGTTTGACGCGCTGGAAATGGGCTCCGGCTGGGACGACACCGATATTACCAAGCCCCAGATCATGATTGAAGACGTGTTCGGTGACTCCCATCCCGGCAGCGTCCACCTCAATCAACTGGCCGAGCAGGCCAAGTTCGGCGTGTTTGAGCAGGGCGGCTTTCCCGCCCAGTACCATGCCACGGACGTTTGCGACGGCTGCGCGCAGGGCCACGACGGCATGAACATGGTGCTGGCCTCGCGGGAAGCCATTGCCAATATGGTGGAAGTTCACGCGTCCGCCGTGCCCTGGGACGGTATGATCCTCTCCTCCAGCTGCGACAAATCCATTCCCGCCCACCTGAAAGCAGCCGCCCGCATGGACATCCCCACCATTTTCATGCCCGGCGGCTCCATGCGTCCCGGCCCCCATATGACCACCTCTCTGGTCGCGGGCGACATCTCCCTGCGTCAAAAGCGAAAGGACGCCATTACGCCGCAGGAAGTCCGGGACTATAAGCTCACCGGCTGCCCCTCCGTGGGTGCGTGCACCTTCCTTGGCACCGCCAGCACCATGCAGTGTATGGCGGAGGCAATTGGCCTGGCCTTGCCCGGCAGTGCTCTGGTTCCCGCCACTATGCGCGACATCTTGCAGTATGCCCGTCAGGCCGGACGGCAGATTCTGAATCTGGTTAAGCTGGGCATCACTCCCAGCCAGATCATGACTCCCGCCGCCTTCCGCAACGCCATCATTGTCCACAGCGCCATCGGCGGTTCCACCAACGCCACCATCCATCTGCCCTCCATTGCCCGGGAACTGGGTTACGAACTGCCCATCGAGCTGTTTGATGAAATCAACCATCAGGTACCCCATCTGGGCAACATCAATCCCTCCGGCGCCCAGCTGACGGAATCCTTCTGGTTTGCCGGAGGCGTGCCCATGGTGCAGTTGATGCTCAAGGACATGCTGGATCTGAACGTGATGACCGTCACCGGTAAAACGCTGGGCGAAAATCTGGAGGATCTGGAGCGGGACAACTGGTTCAACCGCAACCTCGGATATCTCGAAAACTATGGCCTGACCCGTGATCAGGTAATTTTCCCGGTGGATAAGGCCCCCGAAAAGGGCAGCGTCGCCATCCTCAAGGGCAATATTGCCCCGGAGGGCAGCGTAGTCAAATACTCCGCCTGCGTGGAGGAGCAGTGGAAGGTCACCGGCAACGCCCGCGTGTTCAACCACGAAGAGGACGCTTATGCCGCCGTGGTCAGCGGACAGATTAACCCCGGCGATATCATCGTCATCCGGTACGAGGGGCCCCGTGGCTGCGGCATGCCCGAAATGCTGATGACCACCGAAGGCATCGTGTGCGATGAGCGCCTCAACGGCAAGGTCGCCCTGATTACCGACGGACGCTTCTCCGGCGCCACCCGCGGCGCGGCCATCGGCCACGTCAGCCCCGAGGCGGCTGCCGGCGGCCCCATCGCCTTTATCGAAGAGGGCGACATTATCTCCTACGATATTATGGAGAGAACCATGAACCTCACCGGTATCCACGGCGTGCCCTGCACCATTGAGGAGGCCGCAAAGGTTCTGGAGGAGCGCTCCAAAGCGGGCATTCTGCCCCGCGAAAAGCGTAAGGGCTTCTATAAGCTCTACACTGACCACGCCGTCTCCGCTATGAAGGGCGCGGGTCTGGAATAAACCGGAAATCTGAAAGGAAATTTATTATGCAAGCAGCTTATCTCGCGCCGGCCATTACATTATTCCACGAAGACGGAACTCTGGATCTGGAAAGTCAGGGAAAACTTTTTGACAATCTGATCGAAAAGGGCATTGACGGAATTTTGGTGGAGGGAAGTTCCAGCGAATTTTTCGCGATGCCCATGGAGCAGCGCAGCATTATGGCAAAGTTTGCCATTGAGCGCATCAACCATCGTGTGAAACTGATTATTGGCACGTCCAGCATGGTGGCGCAGCAGATTATCGACTTTTCCAACGAATGTCTGGACGCGGGCGCCGACGCGGTGATGATTCTCCCGCCATACTATTTCCATTTTGGAGCCGAAGCCCTGCTTCAGTATTACGACCGGCTGGCCAGAGAAATCCATGGCCCAATCTATATCTATAATTTTCCCGACAACACCGGATACACCATTCCGCCCGCAACGGTGCTTCAACTTGCCCAGATGCATTCCAACATCGTGGGTTTTAAGGATACCATCTCCGGAATGGACCATACCCGGGAACTGATTAAGCTGATCAAGCCTCTGATTCCCTCCTTTGAGATTTACTCCGGTTTTGACGATAACTTCGCCCACAACGTTCTTTCCGGGGGCAACGGCTGCATTGGCGCGCTGAGTAATGTGGTGCCCGAGGTATGCACCGCGTGGGTGCGGGCCTTCCGGGAAAACAATCTGGACGGCATCGCCGCAGGCCAGCAGAGCATTGACCGCCTGATGGATCTGTACGCCATCCGCAGTCCTTTCCTGCCTGTCATCAAGGAGACGGCCCGTCTGCGGGGAATCTGCACCACCAGCGCCGGTACATTCCCCATGCCCAACGCCACAGTTGAAGACGACGCCCGCATTCTTGAGCTGCTGGGCCGGGAAAATATTTTGTGAACCGCGCCGCGCCACGCGCTTCGGTAGGAAGCCCGCAATATATAGAGAGAATACAGAAAAAGCAGCCTGAATACGAAAAAATGAGGATGAGAACCGATTCATACCGGTTCTCATTCTCTCTTTATGCGCCTGCGCGGGGCAGGCAGGCGAGAATCTCCCTGTGGAATCTGCTTGTGCGGCGACTTTGTTTTGACCATGCCGTGCTTTTGCATCATTTTTTATCCGGCCTGCAAAATTTTTGTTTTACTTTCCTTTCCGCCCAAAATTCAGAATTCCATTTTCCACAAAACCGTGTTACAATATCCGTAAAGCAGACGGCCTGCACGTTTGCGCCCGCCGAAGGCGGAGTCCTCGATAAGGGAGGTTCCCATGGCGGAGCTGGAAAAATTGAAAAACACACCGGCGGCGTCCCGCATCCGCGCCGCTGCACAGAGGGGTTCTCTGGCCCACGCGTTGCTGTTCACCGGCCCGGGCGACCGGGCGGGCGCGGCCCGTTTTGCCGCCGCGGCAATGGAATGCACGGCGGAAAAGGGAAAGCCCTGCGGCGCGTGCCCCGCCTGCCGCAAGGTGCTGGGGGGCATTCACCCGGACGTAACCGCGGTGCGGGATGAGGAGCATAAAAACCTCTCTGTGGACGCGGTGCGCGCCGTCCGGTCGGACGCGTATATCCGCCCCAACGAGGGCGCGCGGAAGGTTTATATTTTTGAGGACTGCGCCCTTTTGACAGAGCAGGACCAAAACGTGCTGCTGAAAATCGTGGAGGAGGGACCGCCCTACGCCGCGTTTCTCTTCTGCGCGGAAAACCCGGCGGTGATACTGCAAACCCTGCGCTCCCGCTGCGTGGAAATCAGGCTGCACCCGGAGGCGGAGGACGGCGAAGCGACGGAGCTGTCCGCCGAAGTGGAGGCTTTGTGCCGCGCCGTGGGCGAAAAAAAGCGGGGCGCGGTGACGGAGCTTTTGGTGGAGCTGGAGCGGAAAAAGACGGACCGGGAGGCGCTTCAAACCCTTTTGGAGCAGGCCCACGGCTTGTTTGCGGATGCGCTTTTAATCGTCTATGGACAGGAAGTACCGGGAAAGAGTGAAAAAACGGCACGGTTTCTTGCAAAAAACTTGACAAAACAGCAAATCATGCACACAATAGAATTATTGCAGTCATATTGCCGGGAGTGCGCGTACAACGTGGGGGTCAACCACGTGCTGGGCGCCCTGGCCGTGGAATTGGAGGGTATCCTTTGACCGAAGTAATCAGCGTCCGCTTT
>JAEWML010000033.1 GCA_023393155.1 Bacillota bacterium | reverse complement strand
TCCATCCAAAATTGTCATTACCATGGTGTACCTCTCTCTTTCGTCCTTAAATTTACCGAAGTCCTTGGCGCCTTGCCGCGATTCGTGTTTGGCAAGGCAAAGCTGTTGATAGAACACCCCCTTTGTCTCCGTCGCCGTTTTGCGCGGCAAGCTATGCGCACAGCCGTCGACTTTGATTTTTTATGATACCGTACAACTGGAGCCGGAGAAATAATGAAGTCCCAAATAATGCGAAAGATATTCCAGCACACGGTATGCGCCCACGCTGTTTCCCTTGGGGTCCAGCGCCGGATTAAAGGCCGCCAGTCCCATCTTTCGTTCCACGGTTCCCATAATGCCGCCGCCCACGCCGCTCTTGGCGGGGATGCCCACCTTCATGGCAAACTCTCCCGAGGCGTCGTACATCCCGCAGGTCACCATCAGGGTTTTCACAATGCGCACAATCCAGTCCTCCAAAAGCGTTTCGCCGGTGCGGGGGTCCACGCCGTTGTTGGCCAGAATCAGCGCATAGTTTGCTAAATCCTCCACGTTCACGCTCAGCGAGCACATCCAGAAGTACAGCTCTACCACCTCTTCGGCGTCATGTTCCAAAATATTGTCGCCCTGCATCAGGTATGCCATGGAACGGTTGCGCATTCCCGCCTTTTTTTCCGACTGAAACACCGCTTCGTCCAGATGAATGGTATTCCGGCGGCAAAGTTTTCGGGTGAGCGCCAGAAAATCGCCGAAGGGGTCCTTGCTGTTCATGCAGCAGTCGGCGGTGGCAATGGCTCCCGCGTTAATCATGGGATTGAGCGGGTGTGTGTTTTTTGTCTCCAGCCGCACCAGCGAATTAAATGCGTCGCCGGTCGGCTCCACCCCCACTTTGCTGAACACCCTGTCATAACCTGCCGTCTGCAAAGCCATGATGAGGGTGAGGGTTTTGGAAATGCTCTGGATGGTAAATTCCTGATGCCAGTCGCCTGCGGAGTAAATCTCCCCGTCGGTGGTGATGACGCAGGCCCCCAGCTTGTCCGGATATCCCTTGGCCAGCTCGGGGATATAGGTGGCCACCTTGCCTGTGTGAAGGAACGTGCGGGCATAATTCATCGCGTCGGTCAGCGTTTTTTCAATCAGTTCATTGCGAGCCATCGGAAATCATTCTCCCTTTTTTCTGCCGCTTCGCCCCTGAATTCAATGGCGGAATTGGGCAAATCGCCTTATGATTAACAATATCCTAACATAATTTTTGGCAAATGTATAATAGCAATCTCCGATAGGGTTATGCAGAACCCGTTATAGCAAATTCGACTGATTTGTCAAAAATTCTTTGTCAATTTCGCATACTAAATCATTGCATCATTTGCCTGAAAAATGCGCTATAATAAAAAATATATGCAAAAAGGGAAAGAAGCGCCCCGGCCTGTCCGGGCGGACGCACGCCCCGGCGTGTGTGCCGGGATAAAGGAGAGAGCAGCATGGACATCAAGCATCTGGAGTTTTTCTGTGCGGTGGCCCGCAATGGGTCGATCAACCGCGCGGCGCAGGAGCTATACATTTCCCAGCCTCATCTCAGCCACATCATTCGGGACATGGAGACGGACGCGGGGGTGCCCCTGTTTCAGCGGACCAAGCAGGGCGTCACGCTTACGGCCGAGGGACAGGCCTTTTTGGAGCACTCTAAGGTCATTCTCAAGGAGATGGAGAGCCTCAAGCAGGTCTCCTGCCGGACAGAGCCGGAGGGGGACTGCATGAGGCTCTCCATGACGAAATTTACCCATACGATGGAAAGCTTTAACGAGGTATGCACCCGCCGCCAGCGGCTTCCTAAGTTTACTTATTTTCTGAACGAGGGGACCACGCTGGATGTGGTGTCGGATGTGGAGGAATGCATTTGCGATGTAGGGTGCATTCACTTTGCAAGCCATGAGGCGGAGCGCTTTCACAAGCTTATTTCCGAAAAAGGGCTGGAGCTGACGCCGCTTGTCACCATGGCGCCGCACATTGTAGTCTCCAAAAACCATGAACTGCTGCACAGGAATATTCCCGTCACGCTGAAGAATCTGAGGAACTACGGGTTTGTGCGCTATATAGGACAGTATGAGGATTTTATCTATAATGTTTCCACAGAGGACCATCAGACCGATCTGAACAATTCCTCCCGCATCATCTATGTATATGGGCGGGCGGCGCTGATGCACCTGATTTCCGTGAGTAATTTTTATACCATCGGGATTCAGGGCTTTTCCACGCAGGATTCCCTGTATCAGTGTGTCTCCATCCCCATTCAAAACTGCAAGGAGCGGCTGGAGTTTGGCCTGATCACCCGCAAGGGGGCCGTGCTGTCCGATTCTGAGCAGGAGTTCATCAGAAACGTGACCACCCGTTACCACGCGCTTCAAAAGACGCCCTGACCGCCGCCGCCGCCCGGCTGAGCGTTTGACCATATCCTTTCGGAGCGGTGTCTTTTCACGCTTCCCCAAATATTTGCCACGTCGGCGGATTTTTAATTGCATTTTCCGCAGGCGCACAGCATTTGACCGGAGGGCAGCATGCGCAGGCGCAAATAAAAAGAGCGGGACCTATGGCAAGCATTAGGCTTGCCATAGGTCCCGTTCTTTTTCGCAGTTAACAATATTGGGGAAGGAAGAGGTTGATTCCGCCGGTCTTACTGCATGGACTCCATGATGGCGTCCGCCAGCGTCTCCAGCTCAAACGCCTTGTCCTCGTGCAGGGAGGAGGCCATGCTCACGCGCTCGTTCAGCACGGTCATGTTCTTCATTTCCTCGTCGAGGAACTTCTGCATCAGATCGCCGGACTTAATGGCCCAGGACCCGTTTTCCACAATGGCCACGGTGCGGCTTTGCACGTTCAGCGCCTTCATATCCATGAGGAAGTTGTGCATGGCCGGATAAATTCCAAGGTTATACGTCACCGAGGCCAGCACCATGTGGCTGTACTTAAAGGTTTCCGAAATAAGCTGGGAAACGTCCGTGGAGGATACGTCATACACGGCGACCTTCGTCATGCCCTTGTCGCACAGCCGGGCGGCCAGCGCCTGAGCGGCGGACTCCGTGTTGCCGTACATGGAGGCATATACGATCATCACGCCCTTTTCCTCCGGCTCATAGCGGCTCCAGGTATCGTACTTCTGGATGAAATACATGAGGTCCTTACGCCACACCGGCCCATGGAGCGGGCAGATGTATTTGATCTGGCTCAAAATGCCCCCGGCCTTTTTCAGGATGAGCTGAATGTGGGGCCCGTATTTTCCCACGATGTTGGTCAGATACCGGCGGGCGTCGTCCAGCCAGTCCCGGTCGAAGTCCACCTCGTCGGCAAACAGCTTTCCGTCCAGCGCGCCAAAGGATCCAAACGCGTCTGCGGAGAAGAGCACGCCGTCGGTGGTATCAAAGGTCACCATGACCTCCGGCCAGTGAACCATCGGGGCAAATACAAATGTAACCACATGTTTCCCGAAGCTGAAGGTATCGCCTTCCTTCACCTCGACGATCGCGTGTTCATCCACGGGGAACTTGAACTGACGCATCATCATAAAGGCTTTTTCGTTGCTGATAATCACCACATTTGGCCACCGGAGCAAAATTTCCTCGATGGAGCCCGCATGGTCCGGCTCCAGATGGTTGATGACCAGATAATCCAGCGGACGGCCCGCCAAAACGTGCTCCATGTTTTCAAGAAGCTGACGGCAGCCGGACCAGTCCACCGTGTCGAACAGAGCGGTCTTTTCGTCCAGCAAAAGATAGGAGTTATAGGAGACACCTCTGGGAATGGGATATGCATTTTCAAACAGGGCAAGGCGGTGGTCGTTGGCCCCTACCCAGTACACATCCTCGGTTACATTTCTTACACAATACATATTTGTTCCTCCCTTCGGTTTTACGCCTGAATAAATTGATCCTTCGACTCGGCACACTCGGGGCAAGCCCAGTCTTCAGGCAGATCCTTGAACTGCGTGCCCGGCGCAATCTCGCTTTCCGCGTCGCCAAGCTCGGGTACATATTCATAGCCGCAGCCGCTGCAAACATAGCGGGGGCCAATGGGCTCCGGCTTGGGCATGCGGGGGCGCTTCATCTTCACCATGGGAGGGGCGGGCTGCTTGTCGCCGGTGTCCAGCGCGGCGGTGAGCAGGGGCAGAATTTCATTCACGTCGCCCACGATGCCGTAGTCACAGTTCTTAAAAATCGGAGCGTTGCCGTTTTTATTGACCGCCACGATGATTCCTGCGTCCTTGATGCCCTTGAGATGCTGGCTGGCTCCCGAAATGCCGCAGGCAATATACAGGTTGCCGGTAAATTTCTGGCCGGACATACCAACATAGCGGTTGAGCGGCAGATATTTCAGCGTTTCAGCCACGGGGCGGGAGGAGCCGATTGCGGCGCCTGCGGCTTTGGCCAAATTCTCCACCAAAAGCATGTTTTCCTTGTCTCCGATGCCCTTGCCGGCGGAAACCACGCGCTCGGCCTGCACGATGGGCGTATCCAGCGGAATCCCCACCGTAAAGTCAAAGCCGTCCTTTTTCAATGCTTCCACCAGCGAGGAAACCTGCTCCTTGGCGGCCCCGTCCCGGAAAATCTGCTTTTTCCGAATTCCGGTGATGGGCGCGGGCTTTTTGGACCGGCTGGAGGAGGTGCTTTCTTCCTTGGGGGGCTTGCCCAGAATGTGAGAGGCGATGACTACCCGCTGAATCTCGTTTGTGCCCTCGTAAATGGTGGTGATTTTCGCGTCGCGGTACATCCGCTCAACCTCCATGCCCTTGAGGTAGCCGCTGCCGCCGAAAATCTGGAGCGCGTCGTTGGTGACCTCCAATGCAATGTCGGAGGCATACTGCTTGGCCATGGCGGACTCCATGCCGAAAGGCTCGTGGTTCTCCTTCAGCTCCGCCGCCGAATAGACAAGGAACCGCGCCGTGCGCAGCTTGGTAGCCATGTCCGCGATTTTGAAGGAAATGGCCTGCTGAAAGCCGATGGGCTTGCCAAACTGGACGCGTTCCTTGGCGTAACCTACCGCCTGCTCGAACGCGCCCTGCGCGATGCCCAGCGCCTGCGCTGCGATGCCGATGCGGCCGCCGTCCAGCGTGGCCATGGCGATTTTAAAGCCCTCGCCCTCCTTGCCCAGCAGATTTTCCTTCGGAACTTTCACGTCGTTGAAAATCAGCTCCGCGGTGGAGGAGGACCGAATGCCCATTTTGTCGTAGTGGTCGCCAAATTCAAAGCCCTTCCAGCCCTTTTCCACGATAAAGGCAGAGATTCCTTTCACGCCGATGTCGGGGGTGGTCACTGCAAAAACCACATATGTATCGGCCTTGGGTGCGTTGGTAATAAAAATTTTTCCTCCGTTCAGCAGATAATGGTCGCCCTTATCCACTGCGGTGGTTTCCGTTCCGCCCGCATCGGAGCCTGCGTTTTGCTCGGTCAAGCCGAACGCGCCGATTTTCTCTCCCCTACACAGCGG
>JAEWML010000023.1 GCA_023393155.1 Bacillota bacterium | reverse complement strand
AATGTGGGTTTTGCCGTCGATAGTGACCTGCTTTTCCTCCATCACCTCCAGCAGGCTGGCCTGGGCCTTGGCCGAAGCCCGGTTAATCTCGTCCGCCAGAACAAAATTGCTCATGGCCGCGCCGGGGCGGAACTCAAATTCCACCGTTTTCTGATTGTACACGGAAAAGCCCGTGATGTCCGAGGGCATGATATCCGGGGTGAACTGAATGCGCTTAAACCCGCAGGAAACCGCCCGGGACAGGGCGGATACCAGCCCCGTTTTGCCCACGCCGGGCACGTCCTCAAGCAGCACATGGCCCCCGCCGATCAGCGCCAGCACCACCAGCGCAATCTCCTGCTCCTTTCCGATCACAGCCGTTCCCACGGCGCGAACAATGCTGTGCAGCAGTTCCCCACAGCGGATACTCTCCTGATCCATCCATCGCAACTCCTTTTGTTTCTATGATCTTTCACTGCGCCCGGACAGTCCGGGGCAAAGGCGCGCACACTCGTTCCCAGCATTGTGTGAATTGAACCGTCAGGTTTCTCCCGCGCCGCGCTCCTCCGCCGCCCGCCACACAATCAGCTCGGCAGCGATGGCCACGGCAATCTCCATGGGCGTCTTGCCCGGAACGCTGGCTCCCACGGGTGTGCGAACCCTTGCGACGGACGCCTCCGTCTCTCCGCTTTGGCGCAGTGCGTCCAAAATCTCCTCCGCGCGGCTGCGGTGGCTCTTTACGCCGAGATAGGAAAGGGGCGTGGGCATCAGTTGCCGAAGCACGGGCATGTCTGCCTCATGTCCCCGGGTCAGGGTTACCGCCCCGTCACCTGAGAGCGGCGAGATGTGGCCAAGCACGTCCTCATAGGGCGCGATCACCGTTTCATCCGCCATCAGCGGACCGCAGTCCTCCCGTTCATACAACACCGTGCAAAATTCCAATTGCTTTAAAAGCGGAAGCAGCGCGGCGGAAACCCGACCCCCGCCGAATACATAAATCGTCTTCACCCGCTCCTCCTTATCCGCCGGACATCCGGGGCCGAAAATACGATTAACCCCAACCGCTTGCGGTTGGGCAGATAGTAGGGAAAGCCTGGCAGGACCGAGGCTTGAAGCCTGCCGCGCACCTCCTCCGAGGTCATTTCTTCCTCCCGGTTATAGAGCCGGAAAAACCGCTCCGCCTCCTCCAGCGAGCGAAGGGGCTGCCCCAGTTCCAGCGCAAAGCGCTCCGACCGGTAGGGAATATTCAGACGGCGCAGCCGTTCCTCCGCCGCCTCCGGCATGAAGTGCTCCAGCTTAGACCCGCCGGCGCTGAACCGGTGGACGGTGTTGGCCCGTTTAATCAAAATGACGGGACCCGCGCACTGCTCGGCGGCGATTTGAAGCGTCTCCTCCATGCCGCCGAACAGGCAGAACACCATGGCGTCATAGGGCTTTGGCGGCCGGTTCTCGAAAATGTCCCGCTGTAAAATTTCCAGTCCGGAAAGCCCCGCCGCCCGGCAACGCAGGTCCTCCATGGGCGCGGCGGCCCGGTCGACGGCTGTCACCCGCCCGCAGAAGGGCAGCAGCGCCAGGCTCAGCTCCCCCAGTCCGCAGCCCGCGTCGCACACATGGGCGTTTGGCGGAAGATGGGCCGAAATCCGCTCCGCCAGATGCCGATAGTAGTCGCTGTGGGCGGCGGCGGTACGGTAAAAGGCAATCGTCTCCGGCAGCCAGTCCTGCATCATGTCCTCTCCTCCCGCCCCGGAATTACAAACCGCCCCGCGTCCGTATCAAGCAGCCGCACCTCCACGCCGTAAAGGCGGCGGAGCAGGCCTGCGTCCAGTACCTCCTCCGGCGGCCCATAGGCCGCCACGGTCCCGTCGCACAGCGCCAGAACCGTCTGCGCGTGCTGCAAGGCCGTCTGGGGGTCGTGGGTGGAAAAGAGAATCAGGTATCCCTCTTGCGCCAGACGGTGCAGCCGCTCCAGCACCCGGAGGTTGTTGCCGAAGTCCAGATGGGCGGAGGGCTCGTCCATCAACAGCATCCGGGACCCCTGCGCCAAGGCCCGGGCAATCAGCACCATCTGCTGTTCCCCTCCGCTGAGCCGGTCAAACCGCCGGGCCGCAAAGGACTCCATCCCCACCTGCTCCAGCGCCTCCCATGCCGCCCGGCGTTGGGCCGCTCCCGGCGACGAAAGGGGCGAAAGCTGCCGGGCCGTTCCGGTTTCCACCATGCTGAGCACGGAATAACCGGGCAGCGCAGCCCCCGTCTGGGGAATATACGCCATCAGCTCCGAAAGGCGCCGGGGCGGCAGGGTGCGGGCCTCCGCGCCCTCCAGCAGGATGCTGCCCTCATACCCCTTCACCAGCCCCAGAATACAGCGGAACAGCGTGGTTTTTCCCGCCCCGTTGGCCCCCAGCACCGCCACGGTCCGCCCGCCCTCCGCGTCAAATGAAACCTCCCGCAGCACCGGATTGGCCCCGTAGGTACAAGAGAGCTTTTGAATGCTCAGCAGCATGAGGGCCCCTCCTTCCGAAGAATCAGGTAGAGGAAAAACGGCGCGCCGATTACCGCCGTCAGGATTCCGATGGGAATTTCCGAGGTGGACAGACACCGGGCCGCGTCGTCCACCAGAACCAGAAAGGCCGCCCCCAGCAGCACCGAAGCCGGAAGCAGATACCGGTTGTCCGCCCCCACCAGACGGCGGCAGAGGTGGGGAATCACCAGCCCCACCCAGCCGATCATCCCGCTGACCGCCACGGCGGAGGCGGTAATCAGCGTAGCGCTGATGGTTACGCCAAGGCGCAGCGCGTCGGCATTTACCCCCATGGACCGGGCCGCATCGTCCCCCAGCGTCAGAAGATTCATCCGCCAGCGCAGCAGCACCAGCGTCAATATCCCCGCCGACATGGGTACGGCGGCAAAGGCCAGATCATGCAGCCGTGTGCTGTTCAGGCTGCCCATCAGCCAGTAGGTGATGGCGGGGAGCTGGTCCGTGGGGTCCGCGATCAGCTTGATGTAAGAAGTTCCCGCCGTAAACAAAGAGGTCATCATAATTCCCGCCAGAATAAAATTGACCACCCGGTTCCCCTGCGCCCGGCTGCCCACAAGGCATGTCACTCCCACCGTCAGCAATCCGAAGGCAAATGCCGAAGCGGTAATCACTCCGGAGGAGCCGCCCAAAAGAATCGCCAGCGCCGCGCCGAAGGCGGACCCGGCGGTGGCCCCCAGCAAATCGGGGGACGCCATGGCATTTTGAAACGCGCTCTGATAGGCGGCCCCGGCGGCGGACAGCCCGCCCCCCACAAGGCACCCCAGCAGAATCCTCGGCAGCCGCAGCCGCAGCACCACGCCCGCCATTTCATCGCTCCAGCTCTGGGTAATGGGCAGAACGCGGGAGAGCAGGATTTTCACCACGTCTTCCACCGAAGCGGGGTATTTCCCCAGAGAAAAGGACACCAGAAACACCGCTGCCAGTCCTGCCGCCAGCAGCGCAATGCCTCCCCAGCCCCGCCGCCGCAGCCGGAGGGAGATTTCCAAAAGGCCGGACTTTTCGGGCCGCTCCATCATGCGTTTTCCTCCATCTTTTCCGTGGAATGGGCCAGCAGCGCCTTTGCCTGCGCCTGCGTCAGGTCATAGTGGTAAAACAGCTTGTAAAAGGTCTGTGTCTCCCGCACCATGTCATACTGAAAAACCTGGGGATACAAGAGGCTTCCCAGCCAGCGAATCCCCAGAATCCGCTGGACGGAGGGCGGCCTGTCCAGCCAGTTATAGGGCGCGTCCGGCACCTCGTACACCGCGCCGGTTTTTACGGCCCGGACGTTGGCCCACAGGGGGTCCTCCCAAATGT
>JAEWML010000012.1 GCA_023393155.1 Bacillota bacterium | reverse complement strand
CAACAACATCGTGGATATCACCAACTATGTCATGCTGGAATATGGCCAGCCCATGCACGCCTTTGACTTCTCCTGCGTGGAGGGCGGAAGGATTATTGTCCGCACCGCCCGGGAGGGGGAGACGATTCAGACGCTGGACGGAAACGTCCGCAAGCTGACACCCAGTATGCTGTGCATCTGCGACGAGAAAAAGCCCGTTTGCGTGGCCGGCGTGATGGGCGGGGCAAACAGCGAGATTGTGGGCGACACCGCGCAGGTTTTGTTTGAATCCGCAAACTTCAACGGAGCCTCCGTCCGCCGCACCGCCGTGGCGCTGAATATGCGGTCCGAGGCCTCCGCCCGCTATGAAAAGGGTCTGGACGCCATGAACACCATGAAAGCGGTGCAGCGTGCCTGCGAGCTGGTGGAGCTGCTGGGCGCGGGCGAAGTGGTGGACGGCGTGATGGACGTGATTGCCAAGGATTCCGCCCCCACCGTTTTGAAGCTGGAGCCGGAGCGGATCAACGCGTTACTTGGCACAAACGTTGCCGAAAGCGAGATGCGCGCCATTTTAGAAACGCTGGATTTTAAACTGGACGGCGACAAAGTCACCGTTCCCTCCTGGCGGAGCGACGTGGAGGGCATGGCGGACTTGGCTGAAGAGGTGGCCCGCTTCCACGGGTACAACAACATCCCCGTCACCCTGTCCGGCGGCGCGTCCGCCCACGGCGGCGGCTACACCCCCGTCCAGCTGGCAGAGCGGAGCGTCGGCGCACTGTGCCGGTCCTTGGGGTATGATGAGATTATCACCTACTCCTTCATCAGCCCCTCCTATTATGACAAAATTAAGCTCCCCGCGGACTCCCCTCTGCGCAGCTCTTTGAAAATCCTGAATCCGCTGGGGGAAGACACCTCCATCATGCGCACCACCACGCTTCCCTCCATGCTGGAAATTCTGGCCCGGAACTACAACTTCCGCAACAAGGCGGCATACCTCTACGAGTTGGGCCGCACCTACTTCCCCAAGAAAACCGGCCCGGATGCAAACGGCGTGGCGGAGGAGCCGAAGATTCTGTCTCTCGGCGCCTTTGGCCCCGAGGTGGACTTCTTCTCCGTAAAGGGGGCGGTGGAAACGGTGCTGGAGGGCCTGCGCATTGACGGCGCGGTGTTCGAGGCGGAAACAGGCAATCCCTCCTACCATCCCGGCCGCTGCGCAAAGGTCCTGCTGAACGGGGAATCCCTTGGCGTTCTGGGCCAGATTCACCCGGACGTTGCGGTGAACTACGGCGTGGACTGCGCGCTGTACGCCGCCGAGCTGCGGTTTGACGCGCTGTTTGCCGCCATGGGAGCCCAGCCCGTGTACAAGGCCCTGCCCCGCTTCCCCGCCGTGGCGCGGGACATCGCGGTGGTGTGCGGCAAGGCCGTCACTGTGGGCGCGCTGGAAGCGTGCATCCGCAGAGGCTCCAAGGGCCTTTTGAAGGAGATTTCCCTGTTCGATGTGTACACCGGTACGGGAATCGCTCCGGGCAAAAAGAGCGTGGCTTTCAATCTGGCCTTCCGGGCGGAGGACCGCAGTCTCACCGCCGCCGAGGCGGACGCGGAGGTGGCCGGAATTCTGGCCCTTCTAAAGAGCGAGCTGGACGCGGCATTGCGCTGAGACGGGGCCGCAAAATCTCCGTCAAAGTTCTTCTTTGCTCTTTACAGTCCGGAAAAAGTCGAGTATAATAAAACACGTATAAGGGGAAAGGTGGTGTCTTCATGGACGATTTCACCAGAAAATTTAATCTTGCGATGGAAAAGGACGCGGAGATCCGCCAGGTCCTGTCAACGGTCTATCAGGCGTTGGAGGAAAAGGGCTATAACCCCATCAATCAGATTGTGGGCTATATTCTCTCCGAGGACCCCACCTATATCACCAACCACAACAACGCCCGAACGCTGATCCGCAAAATTGACAGGGACGAATTGCTGCAGGTTTTGGTTCGGAAATACTTGGGGCAGTAAGCGCCCGGCACCGAAAAATTAAAAGCGTTCCCGGAAAGTTTCACTTTCCGGGAACGCTTTTTTCATTCATAATTCATCGTCATTTCATGCCCTGATCCCGCTCGCACAGCTCTTGCGCCCGCCTGAGAACCCGCATCATAATTGCCCGGGCCGCCGCCGCATTTCCTTCATCCAGCAGCTCCACAGCGTCCGCCAGTGGGCCGCACAGAATGCAGAAATCCAATTCGTCGTCCGTCATAAAATCATCTTCTCCCACTTGATATGTTGCCTTGCAGAATACCGTATTTTCTCTGTCGAAGTCCCGAAATTTTCGCCGAGGCGTCATTTTCCCAGCAGCCGGTCTGCACATAATTTCAAATTTTCCGGCGTATACTGCTTTGATGAACACATGTGGAAAGGATGACGCCTATGGAAGAAACGCACTATCCCTTTGTCCTGCCGCCGCTGCCCTATCCTTACGACGCGCTGGAACCGGAGCTTGACGCCAAGCTTCTGTGTTTTCACCACGACAAGCATTTTGCAGCCTACGTGGACAATCTGAACAAGCTGCTGGAACCCTACCCCGCCTATCAGGACTGGACGCTGATACAGCTTTGCGAGCATTGGATGGATCTTCCTGCGCAGATTCGTCAGGGTGTGCGCAACAATGCCGGAGGCGTGTTCAACCACGACATCTATTTCCGCACGCTCCACGCCCTGCCCCCCTCGTTCCCCGAACCGCCGCTGGGGGACGCCATTCGCCTCGTTTTCGGCAGCACCGACGGCCTCAGGATTGCGCTGAAAAGCGCCGCACTCTCCGTCTTCGGCTCCGGCTGGACCTGCCTGTGCACCGACCCAAACGGAATCCTGTCTCTTCAAAACGTCGCCAATCAGGACACCGTCCTGCCCCTTGTGCCCCTGCTGTGCTGCGACGTGTGGGAACACGCATATTACCTGCAATATCAAAACCGCCGCGCAGACTATCTGGACGCATGGTGGCGAATCATCGACTGGCCCCAGCTTTCCAAACAGTACGCACAGATTGTGCAAAATCGCCCGCCAATGACGTAAAGTAACAAAATTTTCTCATATATCCAATATTACAATACTTTTATATTTCCATTTTGTCAAGTTGAATTTTACAATGATATTGTAATTTTGGATTCAGGAGGAACTCCCGATGTTGTGCGACGAAATTCACCGGCTGAGGCTGGCAAGCGGAATCACACAAGCGCGTCTGGCTGAGCGGCTGGGCGTTTCCAAGCAGAGCGTCTCCAACTGGGAAAACAACAACATTCAGCCTTCCGTAGAGCTGCTTGAGCGACTGGCGGATTTTTTTGCCGTCTCTACCGATGCGCTTCTGGGCAGGCAGCCCGATGCGGTCATCGATGCCTCCGGCCTCACCGATGCGCAGATTACCCATATCCGTCAGTTGATTCAGGACCTCCGTGATGCAAAACGGCGCGTTTAAACGCGTTATAAAAACGCCCGCCGCCCAAAAGGCGGGTAGTCACAAGGATAAGTTGTGAACCCCCCTATAAAGCAAACTGAATACGGAAAATAGGAGGAGTGCCACTGCACTCCTCCTGTTTTGTACGTATACTACCCCTACTGATAAAGAAGGCGCTATTATCTATTCCGTTTCTCTCAGCCGCTCAACGACAGAGTGTTTTGCAACAGCTCGGTACACCAGCAGCGGCGCCACAATACCCAGTACACCAAAAATTGGTGCAAGTGACAAGATGGGTAAAGCAGTAAACCTATAAGTAAAAAACCAAAATGTGCTTTCAAAAACCTTGGATAACAGAGGTCCTGCGGCAAAGCTGAGCGTCAGCGATACAGCCACTGCGCCCAAAGCGTAATACAGCCCCTCCCAAATCAGCATGGTTTTCAATTGTCCGCCGGTCATGCCGATGGACTGAAGCATCGCAAGCTCTCGCCGCCGCGTGAGAATTCCGGTCAAAATTGCGTTGAGAAAATTGAGCACGCCTACAAGCCCGATGATAAAGCTCAGCACGCCGCCCAGCATCAAAAACATATTCCGGAAGGAGTCAAACTCCGCGGCATAAGTCGCCTTGCTCTCATAATTAAGTTGCGGCATCTGCTTATTTGTCAGGTCAGATAAAAAAGCTTCCATGCCGGCAGTACTTTCCTCATCGACATCGCAGGCGTAGTACATCACATCGTTGGTGCCGCTGTCCTGAATAAACGTCTGGTCGTTCATGATAAACTCATCGGCTCCATAATAGCGATAGCTGAGGGAATGCGGAACAGTGGCGAGCGCTGCCACCTCGTATTCCATATCCCGATAGGCCTTTGCCCGGGATTGGAAGGGCTGATCATCGGGAATCCTTCCCGGATCAAGAATTTTACCTGTGTCGGGATCGTAATATTCGTACTCTTCCACATAGCGCAGCGTGACGGTATCGCCCAGCCTTGCCCAGTGAGAATTCATCCGTGGATTGCCATAGTCGTCATCGGAATAGACCGCCGCAACGTAGCGCCCGCCGGGTTCATGGAGCTTGGATAGGTCGCCCTCCAGCACGGTCAGCTTATCAAGCGCGTATCCCTCCATGCCGTAAAGCTGCGCCCGGTCGGCCAGCAGCCCCGTGTCATTTTTATCTGCGGCGGCAACCATATAATCTAAGGTTTCCTGATCATTCCACGCGCTGTACATAGCGCGGTAATAGTCCTCAGTGACGAATTCCTCTACCGGACTGGTTTCGCCGTATATCCGCCCCCCGGCTTCCACACCGGGCTGAGCTTCCAGACCGGAAATGACCGCTTCGGGCAGCGCACGGCCGGCGTTCCAAAGCGCGCCTACCTGAAAGTAGCCTGCATCGGCCACCATAAAATCTGAAACCACATTAGACAGGTATTTATCCATGTCAAAACCATTTGTAAAGGTGACTGTCATGTTGAGCAGCAGGGCAGTCAGGGAAAGGGAGGTGATGGTAATCGCTGTCTTGCCCCGGCTGCGCCCCAGATTCGCCCATGCCATTTTGGACAGCGACGCACCTGACTGCGACCTGCGTGTCGCTTTTCTACCCGACGCCCCCTCGGTGTAGCGGACTGCCTCCACAGGAGATACTTTTGCCGCCGCCTTCCCCGGCCTGCGGCAGGAAATTAGCACCGTGACCCATGCAAAAAGTGCGGAGCCAACGAAAATCAGCGGACTGGCCGATACTGCGTCCTGTACGACGCCGTTAAGCCGGGAAAGAATTACTGGAGTCAGCCTGACACCGACGCCATAGCCGATCAGCAATCCAAGGGGAATCCCAACCAGAGACAGCAGCAACGCCTGCTGGCGGATGATGCGTCTTAGCTGCCGCCCCGTAGTACCGATGGTTTTCAGCAGGCCATAGAAACGGATGTCATTTGAAACTGAAATTTGAAACACATTGTAAATAATGAGATAGCCCGTAAAGATGATAGTCAGCAGAAGCCCCACGATGGCGACGGCGGTGGCGGGATCCATATTATCGGCAAGCTGTGAACCGGAGTAGCCCCAGTTCACTCCTGTCGCAATATAATTGGCCCCTTCAGATCGGCTTTCCGTCTGATAGCCGTGACCGGCAAGAATTTTGCTCAGGTCTTGTTCAATGTGCAGCGAGCTGCCCAGCAAGACGTCCATATTCCAGGAGCCTGTCATCTCGTCCCTGCCGATACCGCTTCCGATTCCGACCTGATCATAAATGGCTTGTGCGCGGCTGTGTGGGATGAGCACATGGTTTGCGACAATCGCCTCGTCATAGTCCCACCATCCGCTCAGGATAAAGGTTTCCGTTACCTCGGTGCCATCCACGTCAAAGGTCATGGTGAACTCATTTCCCAACACCGGCTCGACACCCAGCAGTCCCAGCACCCGGGTGTCGGTGGCGGCTTCGTTGGTGCCCTCGGCAGGTAATTTCCCCTCTACTGGGTCGCAGTACATCCAGTACGCCTGATTGGCATCGCTGTACCCAACCTCCACATGGGATTTGAGAAAGGGAGTGCCTTCCGGCATCCCTACAAAACGGCGCAGCCCATACTCTTTGATGAGAGGATCTGTTTTTATCTCATCAAACTGCCCCTGTGTCATGTATTTAAATGTTCCGTGGCTCCAGCCTCCGACCTGCCGGAAGTTAGCCTGCTGAACGGAATAATTGATGGACAGCGCCACCGTGAACAGGGAAGTAAACAGTACGGCGGTCAGGGCAATGGCGGCAATGGCAATCAGATTTCTTGCTTTTGCCGCTTTCATGCTTTTCATACTCAGCCCGCGAATACATTTTCGATTGGCTACATTCATACCCGGCACCCCCTTATCGAGCGACGATCAGGCCGTCTTCAATACGGACGATGCGGTCGGCTAACTGGGCAATTTCTTCGTTATGGGTAATCATTACGATGGTTTGGGAGAACTTTTGGCCGGTCACCTTTAAAAGGCCCAATACATCCTGACTGGTTTTGGAATCCAGATTTCCCGTCGGTTCATCTGCGAGCACAATGGCGGGCTTGGCGGCCAAAGCGCGTGCAATGGCAACCCGCTGCTGCTGTCCGCCGGAGAGATTGTTGGGCAGATTTTGCAGCTTGGACGGAAGCCCCAGCGTTTCGATGATGCTGTCCACATAGGCGCTGTCCGGCGTGTTGCCGTCCAACTGAATCGGCAGAACGATATTTTCATAAACATTGAGCACCGGAACCAGATTGTAATTTTGGAACACAAAACCGATCTTGCGACGGCGAAAAATGGTCAGTTCTTCATCATTCAGCGAGAAGATATCCTTGCAATCGACCGTAACTGACCCGCTGGTGGGGCGATCCAGTCCACCCAGCATATGCAGCAGCGTGCTTTTGCCGCTGCCTGATGTACCGACGATGGCCACAAATTCTCCTGCTTCCACCTGCAAATTGACCCCGTCCAACGCATGAACCGCGTTTTCGCCGCCGCCATAAACTTTTTTCAAATCACGTGTCTGTAAAATGGACATACTGTATTCCTCCGATGATAAAGTTTGTATACTTCGCTACAATACAGACTTTATCATGCGTTTCTTTCCAGAATCTTTCCGGGGAACAGACAATTCTAACAATTTTGTAAGAATTCAGGCCTGCCTGGGCAAAAACATGGAAAAGACCGAGCCGCTGCCGGGAGTAGAAGCCACTTTAATGTATCCTTCCTGTCCGGTCAAAATCTGACGGGTCAGATATAAACCGATCCCCACACCATCCTGATCGCTGACGGATGGGGAGCGGTAAAAGCGGGAAAACACCTTTGCCTGCTCCGCTTCTGATATTCCAATTCCCGTATCCGCTACGTCAATGCGGCAGAACAAATCGTATTCTGCGGCCGAAAGCTGTATTCTGCCGCCAGCAGGCGTGTATTTGACGGCATTATCCAGCAGATTGCAAAGTGCTTCCATCGTCCATTTATAGTCAAATACCCCATGGGCTTCCGTAAGATTTGTGACCAACAGAATCTCTTTTTGTGCGGCTTTCGGCATGAGCTGTTTCGCCGCTTCCTCCAACATGGGAGCAATGGCATTGGAAATCGGATGAAGGGTAAAAACACCCGTTTCCAGCCGTGACAGCTTCACTAAAGCGGAAATCAGAAAGTTCAGCTTTTCCGCCTGCCCCCGCAGCGCAGCTACGCAAGTCATACTCTCTTCGGGCAGATCCTGCTCCTCCATCAACTGCGCGTAGAGCAGAAGATTGGCAATGGGCGTTTTGGTCTGGTGAGAGATATCTGATAGCAGCGCCTTGATTTTTTCTTTCTCCGCCGTTACATTGCGCGCAGATACTGCACAGGCCGTTAAATATCGGCTGAGTTTGCTCTCCACTGCCGACAGAAGGCTTTCGTCAAAAG
>JAEWML010000006.1 GCA_023393155.1 Bacillota bacterium | reverse complement strand
GGTGATGACAGTACTGATGCTGGGCTTTATTTGGCTGATGGCCTGGGACTTTAAAACAGACCCGGCGGGCGCGCCGCCCGCGCCGCTGTCGGCGCTGCTGCTGGGGCTTCCCGCGGCGGTGATTGCGGGCGTGATTGCGGCCCTGATTCAGCGCCTGCGGGAGCTTGGCCGGGGAGAAGAGGACGACGCGAAGCGCTTTTGACCTTAGAGCCGCATGGGCGGCATACACAGACAAAAATTGACAGGAGGAAACAAAAATGAAGCTGGTTACGATTGAGACGCTTCCCGGGCGGGAGCTGGAGGCTTTGGAGGCGGTGAAGGGCGCCGTGGTATTCAGCAAAAACTTTGGCCACGATTTTATGGCCGGAATGAAGACGCTGGTGGGCGGAGAAATCACAAGCTACACGGAGATGCTGGACGAGGCCCGGGCCATTGCCACCAAGCGCATGGTGGACCAGGCGGAGCGTCTGGGCGCGGACGCGGTGGTGGGCCTGCGGTATGCATCCTCTTCCGTGATGCAAAGCGCGGCCGAGGTGGTGGCCTACGGAACCGCCGTGAAATTCAGATGATGCGTGTCACTTTTTTGGCCCACAGCGGCTTTTTAGTGGAGCTGGACGGCGTAAACTTCCTGTTTGACTGGTGGAAGGGAGAGCTGCCAGCCCTTTCTGACAAGCCTTTGTTCTGCTTTGCAAGCCATGGTCATGGCGACCATTTCGCTCCCCAAATTTTTTCTCTGGACGACGGAAGCCGCGAGGTTTGTTTTCTTTTTGGGAAGGGCATCGAGCTTTCCGCTGAAAACCGGGAGAAGTGGGGCCTTTCTCCCGAAACGGCGGAAAGGTGCGCCGTGTTGGACGGGAACGAACGCATGGAGCTGCCCCACGGCGTCACGGTGGAAACCCTGCCTTCCACCGACGAGGGCGTTGCGCTGATCATTACCTATGAAGGGAAAACCCTTTACCACGCCGGGGACCTGAACTGGTGGCACTGGGAGGAGGAGCCGGGGGACTGGAACCGGACTATGGAGGCCGACTTCAAGCGGTATATCGAGCCTCTTCGGGGACGGCACATCGACTTGGCCTTCGCCCCTCTGGACCCCCGTCAGGGAGAGGCCGCCGGCTGGGGCCTTCGCTATCTTTTGGAGCTGGCGGAGGTTCAACGGCTGATTCCCATGCACCAGTGGAAGGATTTCAGCCCCACGCAGCGCTTCTTGGCGGAGTATCCTCAATGGACGGAAATTCTGCTGCCGGTGGAGCAAATGGGGCAGCAGTGGAACCTGTGAGCGCCTGCCCGCAGACCATCCGCAGGCCGACCGTGGCCCGGCCGCTGCACGGCGGCCGGTTGTCTTACGGAAAGCCGATCGTTTTACGGCATAAAAAACGCGCTTTGACGGCTGAAGCCGCCAGAGCGCGTTTTATTATGAAAGCAATTCCCTATCAATCCAAATGCGCAGGGACGGCAAATAGGAATCTACGAGGCAGCCGGAATTGTGCGGTGCCGTCCTAAGCCGGAGGACAGACCTGGGCCTTTAATTTACAGCGTCTCAATGGCCCAGAGGGGCAGGTTCAAAAGCCCCGGCTCCCGGCGATAGTCCGCAAGGGAGGTGCGGATGGACTGCCGGGGCAAAAACCGCTCCCGGAAGACCCTCAGCTTTTTGGACTGGAGGTTCTGCTCCACCGCCACCTCCACGGGGATGGCCTCCAAGCCGTTATCCACCAGAAACTCCACCTCCGCGGTGCCGCGAGGAGCCACCCAGTAGCACACGATCATCTGGTTCAGGCTGTCGAGCTGCTGAAGCACATACTGCTCCGTCAACGCCCCGTGATAGGCCCGGAACACGGAGCTGCCCTCCAGCAGCATGTCCTGCCGCAGGCCAAGCAGGTAGCCAAGCAGGCCCACGTCCGGAAGATACAGCTTAAACGCCCGGGCGTCCTCGCTGGCCGCCAAAGGCGACTCCGGGACCTCGGCCCGGTGAATGTCCCGGACAAGGCCGTTGTCCGTCAGCCACGTCAGCGCGGCGTCAAACTCCCGGGCGCGGGCGCCCTCCTTCATCGCTCCGAAGAGAAATTTCCGGTTCTCCCGGTCCAACTGCCGGGGAATGCTGCTCCACAGCGTCCGGATGCGGGACAGCGCGTCAATGGGCGCGTATTTTGAAAAGCACTGCTCGTAAACGGACAGAATGCGTATCTGGGCCTCCCGTGCGGCAAAAAAATCGCGGTCCGCCGCAAAGGCACCGACCGCTTCGGGCATACCGCCCACGAAGCAATAGTATTTTAAGAATCGAATATAGTCCTGACGGTAATTGGGGGTCAGGTCATAGCGGCTCTCCCGCAGCATCCCCACATACTCCTCCCGGCCAACGGCACGGAGAAACTCGAAAAAGGACAGGGGGTGCAAATCCAAAACCTCCACCCACTCCGCGGGAAAGGGCGCACCGCTCCGGATTGCCGCGTCCAGCCCGCTGCTGCCGCAGAGGACATGGTATTGAGGGGCCTCCTTGCCAAACAGCTTCAAACAGGCCAGCGCCTGCGGAATGGCCTGAACCTCGTCAAACACCAGCAGCGTCTCCGCCGGGTCGATTTTGTATCCGGCATACAGCTCCAGCTCCGTGACAATCCGGTCCACCGAAGGCTTGCCGTCAAACAGACCGGAAATCTGGCCGCTGCTTTCAAAGTCCACATATACGCACCGCGCATATTCCCTCTCGCCGAATTCCCGCAGCAGCCAAGTCTTGCCCACCTGCCTCGGACCCCGCAATATCAGGGGGCGGCGGGTCTGCCGCTCTTTCCATTTTTTAAGATGTCCATAGGCCGTTCGATCCATCCGGGTCACTTCCCTCTCACATAGTTTGGGCGCGGCTTCGCGTGTTTGCCGCGCCCACAAACCTCGCCCCTGCGGTTTCCCGGCTTAGGCAGGTCAAACGCGGTAAAATTCTGTTTCATTTAGTATTATAGCACATTTTCCCAAAGAGTCAAATGACTTTTCGGATTTTTTACACATAAATCACCAGGAATCGTGTCTGTCAAACGTGCCGTTTCACAAAGCCAGGACGTTTTTCGTCCCGGCCCCGGGAAACAGCAAGCGCGGAGCAAAGGTTTCGTGTTCCTCCGCTCCGCGTACTTTTCAAAAAATTCAGGGCCACTCAAGCGGCCTTTTCCGTTTTCCCGGCGCCTGCGCGCTGCTTGCAGCGCGGCTCGCCACCCCTTTACCAAAAGAGACGGTCCAGCTATTTCTCCGTCAAAAGGCGCAGCATGGCCCGCTCCTCCATCAGGTCCGCGTACAAGCCGGGAAGGTCCGCCTCACTTGGCTTACTCCCGCGCAGCGGCTCCACCAGTTCCCCGCTGAGCCGGTAAATCCGGGTCAGGCCCAGATTTCCGGCCACGCCCTTCAGGCAGTGTGCCGCCTCAAACGCGGCGGCACGGTCCCCCGCGTCCAGCGCGGCGCCCAGCGCGGCAAACGCCGCGTCCTCTAAAAACAGGCCGAAGCACATGGCATACAGCTCCTCATCGCCCAAAAGGCGGTTCATGGCTCCGTCCATGTCCGCGCCGTGGGCGCGGAGCTGATCGGTCAGCTTGCTCATGAAGGCGCGCCTTATTCGTTGATAATCAGAGCAATCAGCTCCACCGGCACGTCGCCTCGGTTTTCCAGGCTGTGGGAAGCACCGCCGCCGGTTTCGGATACATCCCCGGTGTGGAGGACCACCTCCGTGCCGTTGTCGTTAAGAATAGCCTCGCCGCTCAGGATGTAGTAAAACTCCGTCTCATGTTCGTGGGCATGGTGTCCGAAGGAGCAGCCCGGGTCGAGGGTCATATGGTTAAAAATCCGGGCTTTGCCGTACATCTGGTCCGGTGTTGCCAAGACCTTGATGTGGGTTAAGCCGTTCCCGCCCCGTATGTTTTGATCCTCGCGGTGGCAATTTTCTGAGCGCTGATACATTTCCATTTCCTCCTGTTCTTTCTGCCGCCGGCCTTGCGTCCGGCTGTATCCGGTGATACAATTGACTGGCAAAAATTATGCGGTTATCATACCATACACCCCAAAAAATGTCTACCCTTGCAGCCAACACGCCTATGATTTATCTGAAGGAGACTGCCATGAAAAACATTGCGGCCGCGCTGGCGGCGCTTTTGCTGGTATCCTGTCTGTCCGCCTGCGGTGCGGGCGCCGGACCAACCCCCTCTTCCTCCTCCGGCTCCCTCCCCGCCGACGAGCCGCTAAAGCTGGAAACGCTGCGGCTGGAGCTGACCCGCCGGGAGGGGCTGTCGGCCGACACGCTGATGTACGCGGTGCAGGCTCTTCCGGACGCTCTGAAAACCGCGCTGGCCAACCACGGCGTGGAGGCAGGTACGGTGGAGGTCACTGTGGGCGCGTCCCCCGCCGCCACGGCCCAGGCCTTAGAGGAGGGCGGCGTGGATTTAGCCATCCTGCCCGGAAAGGCCTTTGTGGAGGCGGGCGGGTCCGCCGTTCCTCTGCTGACAGCGCAGGAACATGGCAACCTGCCCGACAGCTCCGACCCGGCGGACTGGAAAAGCGGCGAGACAGGCCGCAGCAACACAACCTCCGGCGGACGGCGATATCTGATTCTGGCGGGCCCGTCGGATTATGGCCGCCAGTTGGCAAACCGGGCCGCGTCGGACACGGCCCTGACCTGGGACGAGCTTGATCGGGCCGCGTGGTTTTTGACTCCGGATGAAGCCGGCATGACCGACCTGTGGCTGGCGGATCATTACGAAGGGAACACTCTCTCCGACCTGAGCGGGGTTTCCGTCAGCGTATTGCCGAGCGGGAGCGGGCACGATCTTGTGGCGGCGCTGGCCGCCGGAGATGCGGACGTGGCCGTGATTCCCGCCGACATTCGGTTGGACCTCACGTCCTTCTGGCAGGAGGAGCTGACGCGTCCCGGCGGGATTTTTGACGAAACTGCGGTCATCGGCGTTACCGAGAAGTACTATGACGCGATTCTAGCCGCCCGCCCGGAAGACCCGATTTTGAATGAGGAGGCGTTCCGCTCCGCTCTGGCGGCGGCGATGGAGGAACTGTCCCGCGTACAGGGCGACGTTACCGGCGCGCTGGGCGGCGTATTCTCCGCCCCGGTGAGCGGCGGCGACCTGAACGGTATGCGCCGCCTTGTCACCCTTGGCGGCTGAGGCCCCGAGAGATGAAAAAGCACCGCCAAACAGGCGGTGCTTTCCCTTTATCCCTATATTCCCGATGAGGGGCACTCAGGGCTTGCACTGCCCGCAGGGGGTGTAGCCCCCGTCAATCAAATCCTCCCGGCTGCCGGTATAGTCCCGGCGGTTACTCTCACTCATGGAGAGAACGCCGGAGCAGTCCGGGCGGTGGAACTTCATGGAGTTCGTGTTAAGCACATAGCTCTCCTCCGCCAAAGCGTCTGAGTCGGTGTCCGGCTCCCCCCCGGTCAGATAGCTGTTCCCCGTGGCGTAATCGATGGTGACGCCGGGCTGGGCGTTGTAAACGTACACGTTAAATTGCACGCCATTGCCGCCGTCCTCCACGGATTCGGCCTCCATCTGAACGCCCCTTGCCACAAGCTCGGTCCCCTCAAAAACGGGCGTCACCCGGTAAAGCACATGGTTCCCCGTCTCGCGCACATAGTCCGCCACCTCGTTTTCAAAGGGCAGCATTCCCTCCACGTTCATATACCGGGTTCCGGTAATCAGGTTTTCCTCGTTGGCGTTTTCCCCTGTAAGCTGATAGCCCAGCAGGTGGCAGCGGTTGTAAAGGTATTTGCCGTCTACAAGGCCGCATTTCACCGTGTGCCAGCCGGAGGGCTTCACCTGCCCGATTTCGCCCCGTGGCTCTGTGGGCATGGTGTCCGGGCTTACATTGGCATAGGCCGGGCCGCACCGGCCCAAAAGGTCCAGGGGGCTGTATTCCTCAAAGGAGGTTTCCGTGTAATCCGTATCGGGAAAAGACGGCAGGTTATCATTTAAGAGAACATAGGGTTGGTCGGAAAACTCCGGCACATCCGAAAGTGTAAAGGAAAGGGGCCGCGCCGCCGGAGCGCAGCCGGAGAGAAAAATCGTGACCGCGAGAAAAATGGGAAGAAAGATACTCTGTGCTTTTTTCATGGACGCTCCTTTAATCGGTACTGTTAAAACCCGGTATGATACAGATGGAAAAACGGGCGGCGGAAGAACATTTCTTCTTCCGTCGCCGTAAGCGGCACAGCCGCGGGTGGACAACACCTTTCCGGGTGCGAGCGGAGTAAATCATCTCTACCCGGCCGGGGCATAGCGGGCGGACTCCCGTGCCGTCAGAATTTTCCGCTTCTGCCGGAAAAGCCGCCGGAGCGCATAGAAGTACCCCCCGCGTGTCCGCCCCCGGAGGAGTGATTTTCAATTCTGCGGCGCGTCTCGGTCCGGTAGAGAAACGTATCCTGCTGACCAGTGAGATGAAATCCGTCCGAAGGAATGTACCGGTCGGCGGTCCGGGCGGACACGGCGGTATTCATCTGCCTTTTCCAGTACAGGCAAATTCCGCCCGCCAGCAGCAGCGGCAGCAAAATCACCGCGCCCAGCCTGACGGCAAACTCCCCTTCATCGTACCTCGGTCGGGCAGTTACGCCGTATGAGCCGTCCGTTTCATTGTATCCTGGGGCGTTCTCCACATCGAAGGGTTTCCCGTCCCTCGCCATGGACAGATATTCCCCCGCCGTATCCAGATAGGCGGAAAAGCCCTCGTAATACGCATCCTCTCCCAAAAGAGGAAGCACCTCCTCGTCCAGCAGCACGTCCTTTCCGTAATCGGTAAAGGCGGTGTTTCCATAGCCATAGGCAATCAAGGCATAGTCCCGCTCCGCCATGCTCAAAAGGAGCAGCAGCCCGCTCTTCTCCTCGCCGTAGCCCAAGTCGTACTCCGTGTAAACAGCCGTGGCAAGGTCGTAGGCATCGCTGCCGCCCATGTCTTCCATGTCTTCCAGCGTGACAATGTACACCGCGCACTGATACTGCGCTGCAAGCTCCTCCGCCCGGTCGTTCAGCTCGCCGCGTTCCGCGTCCGTCAAAAGGCCCGCCGCGTCCGTCACCGCGTCCAACTCCGCCGCCAGAGTTGGCAGGGGCAGGGCGAAAGCCAAGACAAGCAGCAAAAGCAAGAGAACTCCTGTTTTTTTCATATCCCGCCCCCCTTACAGCAGAATCAGGCCCAGCAGACCCATCAACGGCAGAGAAATCCCGAAAAACCACAGCCAGAATTTCACCCAGTCCATGGGCAGGTCGCCCACCAGCTTTCCCGTCTGGCCGTTCATCGCAAAGAGAAAATCCTTCCCCTCCCATCGGGTTGCCAGCATCCACACCGGCAGCAGGGCATACTTTGCCCCGCATTTTTGGAGCCGGACGGTTCCGCTCTCCTGCCGCAATGTGGCGTAGCCTCTGGCTGTGGCGGCAAGGGCGTCCTCGGTGCTGGCCCTGATGCGGGCATACGCCCGGTCCTTGCACTCTGCGGAGTCCTGATCGTACTTGTCCGCCAAAAAGCCGGGCAGATACGCGGTGGAAAACTCTTTCAGCTCTCCGTAGTCGAAGGGTTCAATGGCATCCATATGGGCGTTGGGCATTTTGGAAGAGCCGTCCACCGGCACCTTTTGAAAGTCCACGGTTCCCTCCCGCACCACCCGGAAGTGATTGGTGACGGTGACCTCCACGTCTCCCATTCTGTGCACCTGCACGGTGGTTCCCCGAAAGTGCAGATTTCCCTCGGACTTGCCGTCAAACAGCCAGAAGGGGACATAAACGCCCTTGATTTCCTGAATGTGGTTCCCGGAGGCAAAGGACTTGGGCAAAAAGCGCTTGCCCTTGTAATATCGCGCCAGCGCGGAGACGGCGGCGTTTTTGTCAAGGCGGAAGGGGATCACGCAGTCCGGCCTGAGGTGTCCCGAAAACTGGGCGGGAATCACCGAGGGGTTGCCGCAATAGGGACAGGATGTGGCGGCCGTGGTATCGTCACAGAGCAGCTCCGCTCCGCAGGAGGGGCAGGCATAGGCCCGCAGGCGGGCGGCCTCCTCCTCGCTCCACTCGCCGCCGCCCATAGAAGCTTCCGGCTCCGGCTGCGCGGCGGCGGCCTGCTCCTTGTCCGCGTAAAGCTGCTCGATGACATCCACGTCAAAGGACAGGCCGCAGTATTCGCACTCCAGCTTTCCCGAAACCGTTCCAAAGTGTAAAGGTCCGGTACAGGCCGGGCATTGGTAATTGGTTATTTGCGCCATGGGCATTCGCCTCCGTCTGTTTTACTGAAGGTCCCCATCATCAAAGGGGTCGCCGCACTCGGGGCAGAATTTGGGCGGGCGGGCCTTGTCGGCAGGCTCCCAGCCACATTTGTCGCACTTGTACTGAGAAACGCCCGCAGGCTTTGCCTTGCCGCACTCTGCGCAGAATTTGCCCTTGTTCACCGCTCCGCAGGCGCAGGTCCATCCGTCCTGTACGGGCCGCGGCCTGCCGCACTCGGGGCAAAATTTCCCAGTGGCCTTCGCGCCGCATTGGCAGTTCCAGCCGTTTGCAGGGGCCGTCTGCCCCGGCGCGGACTCCCGCGCCATCCGGAAAAGCTCCTGTGCGTTCATGCCGCCGGCGGCCCCCGCCATATTCATTCCCATGAACGCCATGGAAGGTCCCGCGCCTTCGTTTGCCGCCGCGCTCTGCATCGCCGCCGCCTGCGCCCCCGTCAGATGAGCCGCCGCCATGGCGGGGTCCCGGAAGGCCGCGTTCCTTTGAAGCTCCTTAATCATCCGCTCGTCTTCTTCCCCCGCCTTCACGCTGGAAACGCCGAAGGAGACGATTTCAAGGCCCCGCAGCTTCCGCCATTTTTCGCTGAGCACCTCGTTGAGGGCCTGCGCCATTTCCATGGTGTGGCCGGGCAGAGCGGAGTAGCGGACGCCCATTTCGCTGATTCTGGCAAAGGCAGGCTGGAGGGCGGTCATCAGCTCGCTTTTAAGCTGTCCGTCAATGCTCTCCCGTAGATAGCTGCTCTCCACATTGCCGCAGACGTTGGTGTAAAACAGCAGCGGGTCGCAGATGCGGTAGCTGTACTCCCCGAAGCAGCGGATGGCGATATCCATATCCAGCCCGATGTTCCGGTCCACCACCCGGAAGGGGACCGGGCTGGGGGTGCCGTATTTGTTTCCGGGCAGCTCCTTGGTGTTGAAATAGTAAACCCGCTGGTCCTTGGGCGGCTCGCCACCGGAGGTAAACCGCCTGCCGATGCTCTCAAAGGTGCGCTGGACGCTCTCCTCCAGCTCGCCGGAGAAAATGGTAGGCTCGGTGGACGCGTCGTAGATAAATTCGCCGGGGTCGGCGCACACCTCCGCCACCTTCCCCTGATCCACGATCATCATGCACTGCCCGTCCGCCACGGCGACGACGGAGCCGCTGGTGATGATATTCTCGCTTCCCTTGGTGTTGGAAGAGCGGCGGGAGGTGCGCTTTTGCCCCTTTACCGCCAGCACGTCCGCAGGCAAAGCCTCGCAGTAGAAATATTCCTTCCACTGGTCCGCCAGCACCCCCTCGACGGCGCCTTTCGCAGCTTTGATCAGTCCCATTCAGGTTTCCTCCTTTTTATTTGTAAACGGTCAGGCTATCTCGTATTTTCTAAGTGCACTGGCGGCAGCTCCGGCCCACTGTGGGGAACAATCCCCGGATGATCAGGGCGGCGCTGTCCACGATGCTTGCAGCAGCGCTTTTTCTCAGGCTGCACCGCCTAAAGCGGCAAATGCCCGGCTGCTTTTGGAAACAGCCGGGCAGGTTTGTGTTCGGTTCGGGCCGTTTCCCGCCGCCCCGGCGTTTTGCCGATACAGACCGGGTCCGGGCGCGTTTCCCCTTCGTAACAAAGCTCTTTTATTATATCCGTTTTGTCCCTGTTTGTAAAGCCGGACAAAATGGATGCCAGGTCCGCTCCTTTTACCAGTGGAAGTTTACCGCACCCTGCGGTGGGGCACGTGCCAAATCCGGTCGGCGTACTCCGCCACCGCCCGATCCGCCGCGAACACGCCGCTGCGGGCAATGTTCCGCAGGCTCATGGCATTCCATTTCCCCGGGTCTGCGTAGGTGGCCGCCATACGCTTTTCCGCGTCGCAATAGGCGGCAAAATCCGCCAGCAGCAGATATTCGTCCGCAGGCGCGCCGTGGTCGCCGAACAGCAGCCGCCGGTACAGGTCCTCGTAGCTCACTCCGTCCCGAAAGCCGGTTTTCAGCGCGTCCAGCACACGATGCAGCACCGGGTCCCGGGCATACAGCCGCTGGGGGATATACCCCTCCCGGCTCAGGGCCGCCGCCTCGTGGGATCTGAGTCCGAAGAGGAACATGTTATCGTCCCCCAAAACGTCGTGCATCTCCACGTTGGCCCCGTCCAGCGTCCCCACGGTCAGGGCCCCGTTCATCATGAACTTCATGTTTCCGGTGCCGCTGGCCTCTTTCCCGGCGGTGGAAATCTGCTGGGAAACCTCGCTGGCGGGCATCAGCCGCTCCGCAAGGGACACCCGGTAATTCTCCAGAAACACCACCTGAAGCTTATCGCGGCAAATGGGGTCGTGGTCGACCTGGTCCGCCAGAGAGTTGATCAGGCGAATAATCCGCTTTGCCACGGCGTACCCCGGCGCGGCCTTGGCCCCAAAGAGGAAGGTCCGGGGCCGGTCGATGGCGTTCGGGTCGTCCTGTAGCCGCTGATAGAGGGCAATGATGTGCAGCACGTTTAAAAGCTGGCGCTTGTACTCATGGAGCCGTTTCACCTGCACGTCGAAAATCGCGTCCGGGTTCAGCAAAACGCCCTGCTGCTCTCTTGCATAGGCGGCAAAGTCCTCTTTGTTCCTCCGCTTGATGCCCGCAAGGCGGCGCAGCACCTCCCGGTTATCGGCGTAAGCGTCCAGCCTTCCAAGGGCCTGGGGCTCCATGAGATACGCCTCGCCCCCCGCGAGATCGCACACCAGTCCGTGAAGTCCGGGGTTAATTTCCGCCAGCCAGCGCCGGTGGTCCACGCCGTTGGTGACGTTGGTGAACTTCTCCGGTTCCATGGCGCAGGCGTTTTGAAACACGTCTTTTTTTAGGATCTCGGAGTGGAGCGCGCTGACGCCGTTGACCCGCATCCCCCCGGCAATACACAGGTTCGCCATGCGGACCACGCCGTCCCAGACCACGGCGGTGTCCCGCACCTTTTCCTCGTCCCGGAAATACCCGCGGCACTTTTCCTCCCACCGGCGGGCGATCTCCGCCGTAATCTGCCAGACGCGGGGCAGCAGCCGCTCAAACAGCGCCTGCGGCCATTTCTCCAGCGCCTCCGCCAGCACCGTGTGGTTGGTGTAGGCCACAGACCGGGTGGTAATCTCCCACGCCCGGTCCCATCCCATGCCCGCGTCGTCAATCAGAATCCGCATCAGCTCGGGGATTACCAGCGCAGGGTGGGTGTCGTTGATTTGAAGCACGTTTTTCTCGTGGAAGTTGGCCATGGTGCCAAACTCCGCCATGTGCTCCTCCGCGATGCTCTGCATCGTGGCGGAAACAAAGAAATACTGCTGCTTAAGCCGCAGGGACTTGCCCTCCTCGTGGTTGTCGTCGGGGTAAAGGACCTTGGCAATCACCTCCGCCATGGCCTCGTCCTCCGTGGCCTTGAGATACTCGCCCTTGGAGTAAAGGCTCATATCCACGGGCTTGGGGGATTTTGCGTCCCACAATCGCAGCTTGTTGGTATGGCTGGTGTCATACCCGGCGATTTCCATATCGCAGGGGACGGCCAGCACCGTGGTGCCCCCCTCCTGCACAATGTGGAGATGCCCGTCGTTCCAAAACTCCCGCAGCGTGCCGCCGAAGCGGACCTGCCGGGCCTCCTCCGGCTTTGGCAGCAGCCATGCGGAGCCGATGCCCTTCCACGCGTCGGGCAGCTCCACCTGCTGGCCCTCCACAATTTTCTGCTTAAAAATCCCCAGTTCATAGCAGATGGAATACCCTGTGGCGGGAATTTCCAGCGTGCTCATGGAATCCAGATAGCATGCGGCCAGACGGCCCAGGCCGCCGTTGCCAAGGCCCGCGTCCGGCTCCAGCTCGAACACATCTCCGGCCTGAAAGCCCAGATGCTCCAGCGCTTCCTTCAGCTGGGGCAGCACCCCCAGATTATACGCGTTTTTTTGAAGGCTCCGCCCCATCAGAAATTCAAGCGACAGATAGTGGACCTTCTTCTTCTCCTTTTGGCGGGTTTCCCGCCGGGTTTCCACGCCCCGCAGGGCCATGGCGTCCCGCAGCACCAGCGCACAGGCGCGGAGCATCTCCGTCTCTCCGGCTTCCTCGGCGGTTTTCCCAAAGTTAATCATCAGCTTGCGGGTCAGCGCGTCTTCCAGTTCCCTTGTTGTAAATGCCGTCATTTGTCTGCCTTATCCGCGGACAGTTCTTTCTTATCCGCGCTTCCTTTCCTCATGGCTGTCTTTCTTTCGGCGCGTTTTTCTTCTTCCGGCGCCTTCGTGGCGGGCTTTCCGGCCTTCTCCGGAAGCGCCGCAGCAGACGGCTTTGCCGGCAGCTTCCCCTGCGGAGCCTTTCCTGAAAGCTTTTTCTGCGGGGGCCTTCCCGGAAGCTTCTCCTGCTCCGGCTTTCCCGCCAGCCGGGATTGGACAGGCTTCGCCGGCTGAGCCGGCTTTTCCGGCTTGAGCGGCGCCTCCTGTAAAGCGGCCTTCTCCGGTTGGGCGGATTCCTTCGACTGAGCAGACTCCGCCGATTGACCTGGCTTTCCGGGCTGGGCAGACTCTTCTGGCTCCTTCCCGGCGGGGCTCTCCGGCTCTGTGCCCACTGGCTTGACCCGGGGCTTTCCGGTAATGCCGCTGTAAATCCGCAGGTATTCCCCCGCGCTGCGCCGCCAGCTGAAATCCCCCTCCATGCAGCGCAGCCGCAGGCGGTGGAAGTGGTCGGGATAGTCCCAGTAAAGGCCAACGGCCTGCCGGATGACAAAGAGCATATCCCCGGAGTTGTACGCCGCAAAGGTAAACCCGTTGCCTGCGTCCCGCCACGCCTCGTAGGGGTGGACGGTGTCCTTCAGCCCGCCGGTTTCCCGGACGATGGGGACCGTTCCGTACCGCATGGCAATCATCTGGCTCAGGCCGCAGGGCTCGCTGCGAGAGGGCATCAAGAACAAGTCCGCCCCCGCGTAAATATTCATGGCAAGCGCCTCGTCATAGCCAAGATGCGCCGCCATCCGCCCCGGGTACTGTCCCTGCGCCCAAGAGAAAAACTCCTCGAACTTCTCCTCTCCCTGTCCCAGCACCACCATCTGCACGGGAAGCTCCATGATGTCGTGGAACACCTCCCGGATGAGGTCCAGCCCCTTGTGGGCCGCAAGGCGGCTCACCACCGCGAGAACCGGCGTGTCCGGCTCCTCCCGCAGGCCCATCAGCTTTTGCAGCTCCGCCTTGTCGGCGGCCTTGCCGGACAAATCGGCGGCGGTGTAGTTTTTCGCAAGCAGCGGGTCCGCGGCGGGGTCGTACCGCTTCATGTCGATGCCGTTGAGCACGCCGGAGAGCTTATAGGCGCACCGGCGCATCACGCTCTCCATCCCGTGGGCAAAATAGGCGTATTTCAGCTCCTCGGCATAGGAGGGGGACACGGCGGTCACTGCGTCGGCGCAGAGGATGGCCCCCTTCAAAAGATTCACGTCCCCATCCATCATGATGGTGCCGTCGTTCACCCAGCCGGGGTCCAGCCCAAACAAATCCCCCGTGACCTCCGGCCCAAACCGTCCCTGATATTCGATGTTGTGGATGGTCATGACGGTGCGCACGGCGCGATACCGCTCTTCCCGCACGCCGTCGTCCTTCAAATAAATGGGGATGAGGGCGCTCTGCCAGTCGTTGCAGTGAATCACGTCGGGCCAAAAGGCCATATGGGGCAGCATCCGCAC
>JAEWML010000217.1 GCA_023393155.1 Bacillota bacterium | reverse complement strand
TACTGCTGGCGTGAATCTGCTGGGCCACCTCCTCCTTGCCCGCGCCGGACTCTCCCAGAATCAGCACGGTGGTGTCAAACCGGCCCACCCGCTCCGCCAGCGAAAAGACCTTCTTCGTCTTCTCGCTGATGGCCACCACCTTTTCCCGCTCCGTGTTGGTGGTGCTTAAAATAGACTGGTAATGCTGAAGCTCCCGGTTTTTGGCGTTGAGCAGCTCCTCCCGGAGCTGAAAAATTTCCGTGATATCCCGGGCATTAATCACAATCCGCTTAATTTTTCCGTTCTCGTCAAACACCGGCTTGCCCGTGACAATAATGTCCCGCCCGTCCTGCGTGACCTGCCGCTTGGAGACGGGGCGGCGCTCCTCCCGCACCACAAACGCAACGGAATTTTCCATCCAGACGGGATTGATGAGGGCGCGCATGTTGCGCCCCTCCAGCTCCTTCCGGGGGATGGCCGCCACCCGTTCATAGGAGCTGTTGACAAACTGAACGTTCCCCTCCCCGTCGGTGACAAGAATTCCGTCAAAGGAGCCCTCCAGAATTTCCTCCATCTCGCTTGTCAGCTTCCATGCCGCCTCCAGCTCCATCTGGGAGCGCAGCACCTGCTGGGATTCCATCAGAATCAGCGCGTACACGGCGGATTGCCCCGCGTCTCCCGCGGAAATCAAGCGATAGTGGAGCTGTCGGTTTCCCTGCCGCATGGTAAACGTCTTTTCGGCGTCCGCATCCACCGCCGCCAGATCCAGCGGGCCCGTCAGCTCCCGCACGTCGTATTCCTTCCCGGCCTCCAGCTCCAGCATTTGCAGCGCGGCGCGGTTGGCATAAAGAATCCGGTATGCCTCGTCAAAAATCAGAACGCCGTTGGGCGTATCGCATATCACGGAGCGCAGAACCGCATGGGGAATTTCGCAGAACTGATCCAGCATCAGCATATCTTCAACTCCTTTCCTCCCGCGCTGAGCGGCAAGCGCAGCAATTGCGGCTTTATATAATTATATCACAAACAGCGTCAGTTTTCAAGAAAATCTGGACATTTTTACGAAACGAGCAAACAAAAATGGAAAAAACGTCAAAAATTACACCACGCGAAACTTTAACTTTTCGCCCCCAAGGCAGGCAGCCACATTTTCCGCACAAATGACGCTTACCGCACCGATGGCCTCCCGGGAATACATGCCGATGTGGGGCGTGACCACCACGCTGTCCAGCGACAGCAAGGGGTTGGCCATGTCCATGGGCTCCACCTCGGTCACATCCATGGCCGCGCCGGACAGATGCCCGGAGGTAAGGGCTTCATACAGCGCTTTTTCATCCACAATGCCGCCCCGGGCGGTGTTGACGACATACGCGCCAGGGCGCATAGCGGCAAGCTCCGCCGCGCCGATCATGCCCCGCGTCTCCTCGTTCAGCGGCAGGTGAATCGACAAAAATTCGCAGCCGGAAATTACCTCCGCCGCGTTTTCGCACAGCGTTACGTGTTCAAAGCCCTCCGGCAGCACGTGGACATAGGGGTCATAGGCCAGCACGCGCATGGAAAAGCCCGCGGCCCTCCGGGCAACATTCTTTGCCACCGCGCCAAAGCCCAGAAGCCCCAATGTCTTGGCGTACACGTCTTTCCCTGTCAGGGCCTTCCACTGACCCTGACGCACCCGCCGGTCGCCCAGAGAGATGTGCCGGGCGCAGGAGAGCATCAGTCCCATGGTCAGGTCCGCCACAGCGTTGGCATTGGTGCCGGGAACGTTGCACACCGCGATGCCCCGGGCCGTTGCCTCCTCCAGATGGAGATTGTCCAGTCCCGCCCCGTGCTTGCAGATTACCTTCAGCTTTTCGCACCGGTTCATCAGCTCCACGGGAAAGTCGTGGGCGCCGATAATCAGCGCGTCGCACTCCGTCACCGTCTCTGCAAAGCGCTCCATGTCAAAATCCTTGCCCATCAGGATAACCTCGCAGCCCGCCTGCTCCAAAATATCCATGGGCGTTGAATCAATCGACCCAAAGGACCGTGAGGTCACCAAAACCCGTTTACTCATTTTCTTATCCCCTCTCTGATGTTCAGAATGCCCCGCAATCCCTCCAGCGCATAGCTTTTTTTGCCGTCCGCCGTCAGCGCGGAGTGGCTGCGGATGCGTCGGCTGCCCGCCAGAAGCAGCGTGAACAGCTCCGCCATATAGGGGTTTGCAACCACCACCGCCGTGTCACACTCTGTCCAGCGCTCCTCGCAATAGGCGTCCAGTGCCTCGATCACGCCCCCGGACACCACCGCCTCGCAGTAGCAGCGGCGGAAGTGGGGAGATTCCCGCTCAAAAATCCGCATGGCGTGGCCGATGTACAGCGCCCGGTTGAAGCCGTAACGCCGCAGGTTTTCAAGCCCCAAAGCCACGGCCTCCGGATTTGGCCGGTCCGATTCCACTGACAGCACCGGAGCAAGAATGGTATCCTGCTTCAGCGCGTGAAACAGCTCGCCGGTAAAGGTGGACAAAATGCCCGTCAGCCGCCCCTGCCCCGCCAGCAGCACATGGGTGTGAGACCCGGGGAGAATCACCGCCGCCTGCCGTCCGGGATAGCGGGCCGCAAGCTCCGGCAGAATACCCAACACCTCAATCTCCTCGCCCCGGGTGTTGTTGGTGGAGGACACGTCCGCTCCCACGGTTTTCAACCCTGAAATCAGGTGAAGCTCCCGCCCGAAGACGGCATCCTCCCGATAGGTTGTCACCCCTCGCAGGGCAAATTCCTCCTCCGTGACGGGGGCCGGATAGTGGGGAATTTCAACAATTCCATAGGGCGACGTAGCCATGCCGGAGGCATAGACGGCCTCCACCTCCCCGTCGGTCCGGCCCGCCTCGGCCAAAGCCTCGTCGTATAGAGCCTTCATCCCCTCCAGCAGCGGGCGGTTGGACCCGGCAATGGCCGCGTCCTTCGCCCCAAGGGTCCTGCGGCGGGTGCACAGCAGCCGCTTTTCCCCGTCCAGCAGGAAAATCCGCACGTTGCTGGTCCCAAGGTCGTAGTATGCGATCAGTCCTCGTCCCATCCGCTCACCCCCGGACGGCTTGCGCATAGGCTCTGGCCGTGTTGGTGATCTCATCCAGCTTTCCCTCGGACACCAGCTTGGCGGAGACGAGGTTTCCCCCCACGCCAACGCCCACGCACCCGGCCCGAAGGAAGTCCGGCGTGTTCTGCGGGGTCACGCCGCCCACGGCGGTGAAGGGAATGTGGCCCAGAGGGCCCCGCAGGGCCTTGATATAGTCCGGCCCCAGAATCCCCGCCGGAAACAGCTTGACGATATTCGCCCCCCAGCTCCACGCGCTGGCCGCCTCGGTGGCCGTCATGGCCCCCGGAATGGACACAAGCTCCAGCCGCCGGGTTTCCCGGATGACGGCTTCGTCGGCATTGGGCGAGATAATATAGCCCGCACCTGCCTCCTTGGCAAGATTTACTTCCTCGGCCGTCATCACCGTTCCGGCGCCCACCTCAATTTCATTTCCAAAGCGTTCGGACAGCAGGCGAATAGAGCGCAGCGTCTCCTCAATGCCGTCCTCTTTGCTGTGGTCGAAGGTGACCTCCAGGCAGCGCAGGCCCCCCGCCAAAATTGCTCCGGCCAAATCGCAGATCTGCGTGCTTGGAATCCCTCGCACAATCGCGATGACCTTTGTCTCCATAATTGCTTCCAATGCTGTGTTTTTCATAGCCGTCTCCTCTCCAGTTTGCGGGTTTACAGCGTCACGCCGTCCCGCAGAATGCCCATCTGATAATATCCGTTTTCTTCATTTCTCGTGTGATACTTCCCGTTGCAGGTGTCCAAAACCGCGTCATAGAGCTGCCGTGTAAAGCCTTGAAGCGCCTCGTCCGAGGGCTGCGCCAGCAAAACGCCCGCGTCAAAGTCGATCCAGCCCCGCTTTTTCTGCGCAAGGCGGCTGTTGGACGACAGGCGGAAGGTCGGCCCAGCAAAGCCGCAGGGCGTTCCCCGTCCCGTGGTAAACACCGTCAGCACCGCTCCGGCGGCAATCTGGCCCGTGACCCCCGTCAAATCGTTTCCGGGGCCGGACACCAGCACCAACCCGTTTTTCGTGGCACGCCCCCCGTAGGGCAGCACCTCCGTCACGGCGCAGCGCCCGCCCTTTTGAATGCAGCCCAGAGACTTTTCCTCGATGGTGGAAAGGCCCCCCACCTTGTTGCCCTGAGTGGGATTGTCGCTGACCTGTTCGCCGTAGCGCTCAAAATAATCGGCATAGGCGGCAATCATGGCCACCTCGTCTTCAAACACCTGATGATTAACGGCCCGGTTCATCAAAAGGTGCTCCGCGCCGAACATTTCCGGCACCTCGGTCATGTTCACCGTCGCGCCCCGGCGAACCAGCTCTTCCGTCAGGGTGCCCACCAGCTTGTTGGCGGTGATGCCGGAAAACCCGTCGGACCCGCCGCAGTTCACCGCCACGTGCAGCTCCTTCAGGTTTACCGGCTCTCTGCGGTCCTTTGCGATTTCCTCCATCAGCTCCCGGCACAGCGCAAGCCCCTCGGAAAATTCGTCGTCGCTCTCCTGCAACACCAGAAATTTGACCCGCCGCTCATCCACCGGCCCCATATACTTCTTGAGCGTGGGCAGGTCGTTCATTTCACACCCAAGGCTTACCACCAGCACGCCGCCAAAGTTGGCGTTTCGAATCACGCCCGCCAGCGTTTTGGCGGTGGTGGCCAGGTCGCTTCCGGTTTGGCTGCACCCGTAGGGGTGCGTCAGGGGCAGCACCCCGTCGAAGTGCTCGTCTGCCGGAAACTCCGCCTCCGCCAGCTGGGCGATTTTCTGAAGCGGGCCGTTTGCGCAGAACACCGTGGGAATCACCGCCAGATAATTCCGGATGCCCGCGCCTCCGCCCGGGCGGCGGTAGCCCTGAAACGTCTCCTCCGTCTTCCCCGGCAGCAGGGCGCCTTCGTCCCGGTTATAGGCATAGCTTCTGCGGACGTTAGCCATGGTCTGAATGTTGTGGTCATGGACATAGCCCCCCGCCGGAATGCCTGCCATGGCAAGGCCGATGCGGTTTGCGTATTTGATCACGTCCCCGCCTTGGGGAATGGAGGTCAGCGCAATTTTATGCCCATTGGGGATGTTCTCCAGCGCCGTCAGCTCCGTTCCGTCCACCGAAACGCGCTCCCCCGCCTCCACGTCCCGCAGGGCGACGGCCACGTTGTCTTGGGGATAAATTCTCACAAAGTCCATCGTTTCCTCCTGTTTTCACCGGCGGTCCGCCCGCCGGAATTTTTCCGCAAGTTCCCGGTTCACAAGGCAGGGCGGGCAGCGTCCCTCCAAAACGTCCCGAATCTGCTCCGCCGCCCTGCGCTGGAGCGTCCTCTGCGCCCAGCGGGAATACCACGCGGCATGGGGCGAGAGCAGCACGTTTTCCATCCTCAGCAGCGGACTGTCCCCCGGCAGCGGCTCCGCCTCGAACACGTCCAGCGCGGCAAAGGCAACTTTTCCGGTACTCAGGGCCTCAATCAGCGCCTCCTGACACACCACCGCGCCCCGGGCCACGTTGACAAAGCAGGCTCCCCGCTTCATCCGTCCAAAGGCGGCGCGGTCAAACCGGTGAACGTTTTCGGCGGTGCCGGGAATGTGGACGGAGAGATAGTCCGCCCCCGCCGTCACCTCCTCAAAGGTTTTTTTCACGCCGCCCGCCGCCGCGATTTCCTCAGAAGACGCGCCGCTGCAC
>JAEWML010000042.1 GCA_023393155.1 Bacillota bacterium | reverse complement strand
ACAGGCCCCTGTACCGCGGACCGAACACCATGCTCTCCACCGGAATTACGCTGAATAACGCATATATTGACGGCATTCTGCGGGCGGGCTATGCGGGCGCTTACATTGAAGACGACCTTTCCCGGGATATTGAGGTCATCGACACCATCAGCAGTGAGCTGCGCACGGAGACAATGCGTGGCATTCAGAAAATTATTTCCACCGCCTGGCAGGGCGGTAAAAAACCGCACCCGGTCAATATCTCTTCCCAGATTGAGTGCATTGTGCGGGAGCTTTCCGGAAACCGGAACGTGATGGTGAACATGCTGGATTTAAGCAGCTACGACAGCTACACCTATTCCCACTCTCTTAACGTTGCGGTGCTGTCCATCATTTTGGGCATCGCCATGAATTTCCCCGTGAGCGACCTGATTGCCTTGGGCAGCGGCGCGCTGCTGCACGACATCGGAAAGGTGTTTATCAACAAGCAGATTGTTCAAAAAAACGGACCTCTGACCCCGGAGGAATTCGAGCTGATGAAAACCCACTCTCAGATGGGCTACGATTACATCATGTCGGAGTACCGGCTTCCGCCCCGGAGCTGCCGGCCCATTCTGGAGCACCATGAGCGGTACGACGGCTCCGGCTATCCCCTGCAAAAGAAGGGCACGGGCATCTCCCTCTACGGACGGATTACCGCCCTTGCCGACGTGTATGACGCGCTGACCTCCGAGCGGCCCTACCGAAAGGCCCTGCCTCCCAACGAGGGGGTTGAATATGTAATGGCCAGCGCCGAAACCCTGTTCGACCCCGAGGCAGTCAACGCCTTTACAAAGAGAATTGCCCCCTATCCCGTGGGCACCTCCGTGGCGCTGAGCAACGGCTGGACCGGGTTGGTAATCAGAAATTACGCCTCCTACTGCCTGCGGCCCAAGGTCCGCGTCTACCGGCAGGGCGGCGTGGCGGTGAAGCCCTTCGAGATTTCCCTGAAGGATGATTTCGGCTATCTGAACGTCACTATTAAGGGCGTTGCGTAGCAAGGCATTTCCGTTTCCCCTGTTCTCATGATAAAAACGGCCCCGGCGCGGAAACTTTCCGCGCCGGGGCCGTTTTATGCCGCTTATTCAAGACCCAGAGGAAGGATTTTGCAGTAGTCCTCCACGGCGCCGCCGGCGGCAAAGCACTCCAGAATCTGGCGCCCCACCGGATGCAGCTCCGGCGTGTCGTAGACCCGCAGCTCCTTGGCAAAAAAGTCGGTGAGTATCTTGGCGCCCACCCGATAGCCCTCCTCGCCCAGAAGCTCCTGCAATTCCGGGCGGAGGAACTTTGGGGGAATGTGCTGACCGTCCACCTTCATGTCCTTGAGGCAATAGCCCAAAATCGGGCAGGGGGCGGGCGTCAGCCGGTCCATCCGCATATTCACGCCGCCGCGCCGGGCCAGATATTCCCGGGAAATCCACTCCGGGGCAAAGCCCACCTGATAAATACCGATGTTCTGGTTGGGGATCAGCACATACCGGGTGGCGGTGCAGCGGAGAATCTGCTCCATCAAAAGGTTCGCCTGCTTCACCCGCAGGCCCGTGGCAAAGGGCCAATAGGACCCGACGCCCTCCGCCGCCAGCGACGAATCTCCGCTGACGGAAGGGTTGTTGTATCCCCGGGGGGCCACCAGCCGCCACAGCCACGCCAGCGCCGGGGGCAGAATGTGCAGCAGCCCCACGATGCCATAGCTGGGACGCTGGGCCGTTGACGGGGGCATCCGCACGCCAAAGCTGCGCACGTTCACCTCCACAGGCCCGGTGACGATGTTGTCCACCAGCCGCCGGGGAATGATGACCCGGGGATTGGAGCAGGGCGTTCCCGTGGAGTCCAGCGTATGCTCCCACAAGAGACAGGTGGAATTGGGCACGCCGTCCAGATTGAAGAAAATCAGCGGCTCCTTCGTGTGGATGGTGATGCGTTCGTACAGCCGGTCGCAGCCGTACTCCGTGATGCCGTCCACCCGCACAAACCAGCCGTCCTCCCCGTCCGCCAGGGCAAGCTTGCCGTTTGCGGGCTGGAAATCCGGCGGGCAGATGGCCATGTCGTCCGTCACCGGCTGAATGGTGCAGGTGTCGCTCATGCTGATATAGTGGCGGGTGCCGCTGATGGAGTTCACGCCCACCAGCACCCGTCCGTCGGAGTCCCGGTGAACGTCCTCCAAAAGCTCGCTCTTTCCGCCGCCGGACGCGCCCTCGTGCATCATCACCATCTCGTTTTCATAGGGGGTGATGATCCGGGCGGCGGAGGCGTGGGCCGTGACCCAGCCCTCCTGCTCGCCAATGTCCAGCAGCACGCTGTACACGCCCTTTTTTGCCGAGGGGCCGGGATAGAGGTTATAGGAGAAAATCTCGTGGAGCTTTTCTCCCCGGCTGTGCACCACCACCTGCCGCCCGCCAAAGCGGGTGTGGCGCAGGGGCGGGGCCACGTAAACGATGGCCCGGGGCTCAAACTTTTCCAGTTCCCGGACGTTGACAAAGGCCTGAAGCTGGGAGAGGGCAAAGGCAAAAAACGCCGCGTTCCGGGGGCAGACCAGCATCGCCTCGTAGCCATAGTCGTATCCTCCGGCCTTAAAGGGAACCACAATCAGCTCCTGCCCGGAAAGCCAGCGGAACGTCTCCTCCCGCACCTCGTCAAAGCCGTAGCCATATGTGTCCTCAAACCGGGGCTTGTCGGTGGGCTGATCGTCGGCGATGCGCATGCAGTCCGGGTCCCGGCGGCGCATATAGTCCTCCGTGTAATTCACCACGGCTCCATTTTTGCAGCGGACCACGTCCGCCTCGTGGACGGGCCTTCCCTCCACATCGTACACCACGTCAATCCTTGTGGTGTGCTCATTGCCGAAAATCAGCTCGTAAAGCGTCTCCTTGCTCTCCGGAACAATGACGCTGGGACTGCAGTCCACAACAACGGCCAGCTCCTCCGGCAATACAAAGCGTTTTAATACCTCATTCAAATCCGGTCCCTCGCTTCCAGTGCAGTTATCTGATCATTTTTCAATCATTCGGTCCAAAAAATCCAGTGGTTAAATCATGCAACCGATTAACTATAACATCTTTTTCGGTGTTTTTCAAGTCCGGCCCGCGCTTTTCGCGGGTCTTTCCCAAGGCCGCCCGCTTCAAACGCTCTCGCCGCTTTTCGCGGCGCGATAGCGGTTGGCTGCGTCCTTCAGGCACGCGATCAGGGGCTTTTGCGTCAGCGCGAAATAGCGGGTGCGGATGTCCGCCTCCATCGCCGCCAAATCCTCGCCAAGGCGGCGGCCCACCAGCATTTCCCGAACGAACGCCGCCGTCACGTCCAGAATCGTGTTGCAGGCGGCGTCCAGAATCAGCCCCGTGTCCCGCTCCAGCACCAGGCTGATGTAAAACTCCCCGTGGGTCTGGCAGATGGCGTCGCCCCGGCTGGGCTTGGCCTGCCCCACCACCAAAATCGTGTTTTTGGGATACCCCATAGCCGCCCCTTTCCCTCCCCTTCCGGGGAGACGCCGCCCCGTTTTCATTCCAATCGGGCAAGGCGCCATGATGCCGTTATACCACAGATTTCGCCGAAAATCCAGCGTGAAATTTGTCGCCCGCGCCTTGACGGCCCGGCGCTTCCCTGCTATACTGTCCCCAGACCAAAGTGGTCCGCTTTGGCTCTTTGATTCGTTTTTGCCCGCGCGGAACGCCCCTCCGGCGATTCCCCCCGCGGCCAAGATCCACGAATTTTGTGCTGCACAAAATCAGTGGGTCTTTTTTTGTTGAAAAGGCCCTCCCTCGGGAGGTATTTTATGGATTTTTACGAACAGCTCTGGGCGCTTCTGCGCCGGGACGAGACGGGCCGGGGCCTTGCCCGGTGGCTGCCCGCCCCGGATTTTGATGCGCTGACCCGCACGCTGCTCTCGGCAGAGCGTGCGGTGATTCTCACCGGCTTTCCGGTGGACTGCGGCGGCGTGTTCCATGGCGAGACGGACGGCCCCGGCGGCGCGGCAAATCTGGCCCGTGCCCTGATGGCGGCGGGCTGCGGCGCGACCTTGCTGTGCGGCGGCGTCTCCCTCCCGCAGGTGCGCGCCGCCGCCGCCGTTTTGGCACCCGGGGCGGAGGTGGTCTGCCTTCCGGACAGGGGAACGGATGCCTTTGCCCGGGGCCTTTTAGACCGGCTCCGCCCCACTCACTTTTTTACCGTCGAGCACCCCGGCAAGGGTGCGGACGGCCATTTTTACAATATGCACGGCGGGGTAATCGACGCCATGGTGACGGACGCGGATTTTCTTTTGCCGCTGGCCCGCCGCCTGGGCGCAATTACCGTCGCCGTGGGCGACGGGGGAAACGAGCTGGGGATGGGCGGGCTGCGGCCCGTGGTGGAGGCCCATGTGCCCCACGGCAAACGCCTTGCCGCCGTGGAGCGGGCGGATTTTACGCTGGCCGCCGGGGTATCCAACTGGTGGGGCTGGGCCGCGGCGGCGCTTTTATCCGCCGCCACGGGGCGGCGGCTGCTCCCCTCCCCGGAGGAGGAGCAGCGGGCTCTGCGGGCAGTGATCGCCTCTGGCGGCGTGGACGGCTGCACGGGAGAGTCCGACCTCTCGGTGGATGCGCTGCCTCTGTCCTTCCATCTGGAGCAGCTTCGCCGCACGGAGGACGCGCTGTGCGCCGCTCCGTCACGCGTGCTCAGCGGCGTATAGTCCCTTTTTCTCCCAGAAAAGGACGGAAAACAGAGGAGCCTTTCCGGCGCAGGTTTTTTAGGTTCCAACTCACCTTTTTGGAGAACAGGACGAAAGCCGCCGCATAAAACAGGCTTTAATTCGGAGGGATTTCTGGCGGATGTGGAGTATATCTACAATGAGATATGCGCGGCGGGGCCGGGCGGGAAATTACCGTCCGGCCCCGCCCACTGTCGGCTTTTAAAAGAAAAGTCAGTGTTTTCCCGCTTCTTACCGGCGCTCTTTCCTTTCGCGCTCCGCAGGGGCCTTATCTGTTAATCAGAAACAGCCCCAGCATGCACACCAGAATCCCCACGATTTTCGTGGGGCTGATCGTCTCGTGATAGGCGAACACACCCACCAAAATCAGGCAGACGGCCAAAATGCTGCTGTATACCAGTTGCCCGCTGCTGACGTTCCAGCCCGCCTTGTACATATAAATAGACCCGGCCTCCAGACCCACCACCGCGAAGCCCAATACAAAGCTGCTCCAGTTGATGCTCTGGTATTCCCGGAACAAAGAGCCGCCCCGGTTCAGGGCGAAATACATCAGCGCGGAAAACATTGCGCCGATGACATACGTCACGGTCAGCGCCGCAAAGGGATTGATTTTCGCCGGCGTCTCCTTGGAGCACACATTATAAAATACGTTTGAAAGCACCACCAGCGCAATGGGCCAGATCATTGAAAACGACATATTTCTTCCTCCACGGCAAAAAACAGACAGCCAGACCAGCCTGACTGTCGGTAAATACGCATTCGAGCCATGCTATATGGTATCATACCGCAGTTCTGATTGCAAGGCGAATCCACCCCGCGTATAAATTCCGGGGTTTTCCTTGAATGACTTGACGCGGGCGGGGTTTTCGGTAAAATAGAGAGTATGAGGGACAGGCCCGGGAGGCCCCCGCTTCGGTCGCCGCGCGAGCGGACCGTTCATGGGAAAAGACCCCGCAGGCCCGGGATAAGTCATAAAGGAGGCATCGCAGGGTGAAGCATTTTGATTTGGTCATTGTGGGAAGCGGCGCGGGGCTGATGGTGATGGAGGCAGCCTTGGAAAAGGGTCTTCGCTGCGCGCTGATTGAAAAGGCAAAGCTGGGCGGAACCTGCCTGACAAAGGGCTGCATTCCGTCAAAAATGCTGGTTTATCCGGCGGATTTCATTCGGGAGGCGGAGCGGTCCTCCCGCATCGGCGTCAATGTGGGGCGTCCCGCAATCGATTGGGAGGTCATCTCCCACAGGATGTGGGAGCAGATTAACTTCCACAAAACCATCGAAAAAAATCTGGAACAGTCTTCGAACCTGACGCTGTATAAGGGCACCGGCGCTTTTACCGGACCCGGCAGCATGACCGTCCTGCGTGAGGACGGGACGGAGGAGGAACTCACCGGAGACAAATTTCTGCTGGCGGTGGGGGCCAGAACCGCCGTTCCCCCGGTGGAGGGCTTGGAGGAGGCCGGTTACGTCACCTCGGAGACTTTTTTCGGGGAAAAGTATCCCAAAAAGCCGTGGGAAAGCCTTGTCATCATCGGCGGCGGCTCCATCAGCACGGAATTTGCCCACATTTTCTCCGCGTTCGGCACAAAGGTGACGATTCTCGTCCGCTCCGGCGGAATTTTGAATAAGGAGGAGCCGGAGGTCGCAGAGTTTGTCACCCGCCAGTTTGCCGAAAACGGAATTAAAATCCTGACCCACAGCACCCCCGTCTCCGTCCGGGCCGAGGGTGGGAAAAAATACGTCACCGTGGAAAACAGCGCCACGAAAGCGCGGTCCGTTCTGGAGTGCGAGGAAATTTTTATGGCCTCCGGCACACGCTCCAACGCCGACACGCTGGACTTGCCCAAGGCCGGGGTGGAGACGGACAAATACGGCTGGATTGTGACAAACGGTTATCTGGAAACCTCTCAGCCCGGCATCTGGGCGCTGGGGGACGTGAACGGGAAATACCAGCTCCGGCACAAGGCCAATTTCGAGGCCCAGATTCTCAGCCAAAACCTGTTCTCCGGCGGGAACAGGCAGGAGGTGCGCTACGACGCCGTTCCCTGGGCCGTTTTCACCCATCCGCAGGTGGCGCACTTGGGCCTGACGGAGCGGGAGGTGCAGGAGAAGGGCATTCCGTACCAGACGGCGCTCAATCACTTTTCCGAGGTGGTGGGCGGCCGGGCCATGGGCTACCGGCGGCGGGACGGGGACGACGGGTTTGTAAAGGTGATTATCGGGTACGATAAAAAGCTGCTGGGCGTTCACATTGTGGGCCCGCAGGCGGCGGTGCTGCTTCAGCCCTTCGTGTATCTCATGAACGCGGGCTATCAGTGCCAGAAGGTCCGGCGCGCCATGGCCGCCCGGGAGATGGACGATCTGCGGATCCTGTACCCCAATCTGGGAACCTATGCCCCCATCAACAACTCCATGGTCATCCACCCTTCCCTCAACGAACTGACCGCATGGGTCTTTGAAAAAATTCACATTCCGGACTGAGCCTCCGTCCCATCCCGGTTTTGATAGAAAGACCATTGAGACGCCATTGCTTTCCCGGAAAGCTGTTGGATAACCGCAAGACACTCCAAACACAGGAGCGCGGCCGTCCGGGCCGGGTCCGCTCCCCACACATCATTTGAAAAGAGGAGGATTCAGTATGAATGCAATTCAAGTGGGCGCAACAGCCCCCGACTTCACCCTGTCCGACGGATTCGGCAAGGAAATCAAGCTCTCCGACTATCGGGGCAGACAGGTGCTGCTGTCCTGGCATCCGCTGGCCTGGACCAGCGTGTGCACCGACCAGATGCGGGCGCTGGAGCGGAACTTTGACGCCTTTGCGGAAAAGAACACCGTGGCCATCGGACTGAGCGTGGATCCCGCGCCGGGCAAAAAAGCGTGGGCCACGGTTCTGTCCATTGAGAAAACGCCCCTTGTCAGCGACTTCTGGCCTCTGGGCAAAGTCTCGCAGGACTATGGCGTATATATGGTGAACCACGGCATGTCCGGCCGGGCCAACGTGCTGGTGGACGCCGAGGGCATTGTGAAATGGGTCAAGGTCTACCCCATCGGGGAGCTGCCCGACATCGACGAGGTGCTCTCCGCCCTGTAAGGGACGGCTTGCCCAAAGGGTTTTTCCAGCACGGGACGGGCAGATAAAAGCCTCTTCCATTTATCAAAAAAGCGCGGGCCGCGTACGCGGCCCGCGCTTTTCCGTTCCTCTTAATATTCCGCAGTACCCTCGTACACCAGCGTTGCGTCTCCGGTGAGGGTCATCTCTTCCTCGGTATAGCGGACAAGCATGTCCCCTCCGGCGGCTTTCACCGTGATGTCCCGATTTTTCGGGCAAAGGCCCAGCGCCACTGCCGCGGCCACCGCCGCGCAGGCTCCGTCGCCGCAGGCCGTCGTCTCGCCGCTGCCCCGCTCCCAGACCCGCATTTTCACGGTGCTCTCGTTTACCACCCGGACAAATTCCGTATTGGTCCGCTCCGGCGCAAGCACGCTCTGCTCGAACCGTGGACCAAGCGCTTCCACGTCGAGTTCGTCCACTCGGGGGCAAAACACCACGCAATGGGGACTTCCCATATCCACGCAGGTGACGCGCCACGAGCTGCCCCCAATTTCCACAGGCGCATCCACAAGCCGCCGTCCCGAATGAGCGGGCGACAACCGTCCCGCGTCCAGCGAGGCCCGGCCCATGGAGACGCAGGCGGAGGAAACCTGCCCGTTCATGACGGAAAGCTCCACGGCGCGGACGCCGCTACCCGTTTCGATTTGCAGCTTTTCCTTCTTTGAAAAGCCCTTGTCGTACAGGTATTTTCCCATGCACAGCAGGGCGCTGCCCGACATGCTCCCCTCGGAGCCGTCGGCGTTGAACAGTCGCATTTTCGCGTCCGCCGTCTCGGAGGGCTGCATCAGGACGATGCCGTCCGCCCCCACGCCCGTGTGCCGGTCGCACAATGTAATGCAGAGAGATTCCGGGCAGGTAATGGCCCCGTCGAAATCCTCCAGAAACACAAAGTCGTTGCCGCAGGTCTGGAGCTTTGCGAAGGGGAGCTTCTGCCGCTTTGTCCGCAGGCGGCAGATGTCCAC
>JAEWML010000165.1 GCA_023393155.1 Bacillota bacterium | reverse complement strand
ACGGAGTATAAAACGCTCCTTTTGCTTATATCCAACCGGGGCAAAGTGCTGACGCACAATTATATTATCAGACAGATCTGGGGTTATGAGGGAGGCGACAGCAAGAGCGTGCGGGTTTTTATGGCCAATCTCCGCCGGAAGCTTGAAAAGGACACGACGCATCCACGCTTTATTTTGACGGAAGTCGGCGTTGGCTACCGCTTTGCCGGCGAATAGCAATTAAAAAATATAAAACAGGTAAAACGTGGCGGGAGTCTGCACAGCAACTCCCGCCACGTTTTATATCCCGCAATCCCTGTATACTGCGGGCTTTTCAATTTCGCGCCTACGTTCAGGCATTAAGAATTATAGTGCGCTTGCGGCGAACAAGCAACATGAAAGCTACCTTCCAAAGGAGCTTCAAAAGAAACCTCTACCCGTAATCGGGCGGGGGTTTTGTCAAGGCTTTTTGCAAAATCAGGGCAAATTGATCCGGCATCGGACGCAGCCACCCTGCATGAGAGCGCACGGCCCGGCGCATTCCGCGACAATGGGATGGGATACCACTGTTTCTCTCAGCGGCAAGGATAGCTTCCGTCGCTCACAATCATAGTAAATTCGCATATGCTGATATTGGGCAACACAGACCAGTGAGCGCGAGGTGTATTTATGAGTGGCAAACGAGGGTATATCACAGTGAGGTGTCTCTCCCCGCGCAGAGAAGGCAATTTTGAGATTGTCGTGCTCGATGCAGATAATCAAACGGTCTTTCAGGGCAAAACCGCTTGGGATGGGACGGCGGCATTCCATGTGTGCTCTCCCGGCGAACACAGGATACGCGTGCGTGCGAAGGACTGGCTGAGTCCCTTGGCCGCCACAAAATGGCTGTTTTTTTACCCCGACAGGTTTTATACCGTATATTTCCTGTTTAACTTTTTTCTTTTGAAGCCTGGTTTCACAATGGCCACGTTTCGTCTGACTGACCAAAACTACGGCGGCCTACCAATTCAAAAAGGAGATATTCAGTTATGCCGAGTCCCTATGTAGTCAATATTATTGACGGCGAAGGCTCCAGTAGAATTCTAAACGGGTCTTACGCCGTTACCGCCGATGTGGGCGGGTATGACAATGCCTCCATTAACCCGGACAGCCAAGTCATTTCAGCCGGCACCGACACCTATGATTTTAAGGTCGCAGCCACTGGGACCCTGACGCTCCATGTCACGGAGGAAGGCACGTCCGGCGGAACCGCCGTGGTGGGCGCAACCTTTGTCCGGTGCGATTCCGGCGGCACCGCTTATGGTGATCCGATTGTTTCCGTCGCAGGCGGCAACGCCGAATTTCCCTTCGTCCCCTTTGCGGCCAGTGGAGCGCCGACAATCTATTATCGGCAGACCCTCTCTGTGGGGGACCACGAATTTGACGGCTCCCTTAAAAATCTGACCATGTCCACCTCCACGGAAACCGTGGAAGTGGCGAACCCGTTGGCGGCTTTGAGAACCATTAACCTGACAGACGCCAACTACGAGGGCCTGCCCATCGAAACCGGCGATCTCACCTTCACAGCCAACTGATCTCATTTTGACCCGTAGACCGGGATTTTAAAATATTTTTGTGCCGCCCCGCCTTTTGGTGGGGCGGCTTGTACCTTAGATAAAAGACGGCCGGGCCTTACAGGTCGTCCGCGTCCTGCACCGGTGGGTCGAGGGGATCCGCCGGGCGGCCAGTGTAGCTCCCCTGCGGGTCGGTCTGCTGCGAGGAGAAATCAGTCATAGCCCGGGCCTGCTCCATGGGGGTTTGATTGGTCTTTGCGCGGCTTTGCCGCTTTTTCATAGAAACCGCTCCCTTTCCGTTCAGATGAGACTTGCGCGAAAATAGTCTGCCCGAAAGCGGTCTTTGCCATGCGAAAGCCTCTGGAAAATGAGTGCTTGATACAACGCGGTGTGACCTGCGCGAATTTACGGAGGGGTATCATTCAGAGTTCACGAAAAAATACGCAAGAAGAGAGAATTTTTCGTCGTCTTTTTTCCGAATTTTCAAATTTTTTGGTTGACCGGCTTTTTGAGTTGTGTATAATAAGAAGTAATGTAAAAGTACTGTGAAAATCGCTGTTTCGGTAATTTATTGGAGGAAAAATGCATGTTTGAATTTCTGATCAAAAAGCTGAAAGCAAATCCCCGCAGAATTGTCTTTACCGAGGGTACGGACCCCCGCGTGCTGGAGGCTTCCGCCCGCCTGCTGTCCGGAACGTTCCTCACCCCTGTGCTGGTGGGCGTTCCGGAGGAGATTTCCGCCGTGGCCGAGGACATCGGCTTTAATATCCGGGGCGCTGAGATTATTAACCCGGCGGACTTTGCCGACATGGAGAAGATGGTGGCGCTGCTGATGGAGCTGCGCAAGGGCAAAATGGACGAGGACCAGTGCCGCAAGGTGCTGAAGCAGTCCAACTACTTCGGAACCATGCTGGTGAAGATGGGCTATGCGGACGCGCTGCTTGGCGGCGCAACCTATTCCACCGCCGACACCGTCCGCCCCGCGCTGCAAATCATCAAGACCAAGCCGGGCAGCAAGATTGTCTCCTCCTGCTTCATTCTGGTCCGTCCTTCCGCCACCGGCGACCGCGAGGTGCTGGCCATGGGCGACTGCGCCATCAACATCAAGCCCACGGAGGACGAGCTGGTGGAAATCGCGCTGGAGACAGCAGCCACCGCCCAGCAGTTTGGCATCGACCCCAAGATCGCGTTTTTGAGTTACTCCACCCTGGGCTCCGGCAAGGGCGAGGATGTGGACCGGATGCGGGGCGCCTATCTCAAGGCCCATGCCGCCGCGCCCGAGCTTGCCATGGACGGCGAGATGCAGTTTGACGCGGCTGTCTCTCCTCACGTGGCGCATACCAAGTGCCCCAGTTCGCCGGTGGCCGGGCATGTCAATACCTTTATTTTCCCCGACATCAACGCCGGCAACATCGGCTATAAGATTGCGCAGCGTTTGGGTTCCTTTGAGGCTTACGGCCCCATTCTTCAGGGCCTGAACGCCCCCATCAACGACCTCTCCCGGGGCTGCAACGCGCAGGAGGTCTACTCCATGGCCATCATCACCGCGGGTCTTGTGGAGTGAGAATAAGCCCGGACCGGATCTGATAAAGAGAAAACACGGACGCCTTTAGCAATCCTTCAATAAGGATGTTTACAGAAATCATCATTGTTTAGCACACAGTAAACGATTACCGATAAATTGTAAATGATTTTTATTGGAGGATTTGCTTTATGGCAAGGTTTGAATTTGAGTACACTGAGATTGATGGGTTGTTGTATCCTAACATTGAGATTGACGGATAGGCCATACTGGATGATTTGGGCAAATATGGACCGCTGCGTCTGAACTTTCTGCGCAAGAAGAAACCGCAGATGTATCGCGAATTGCTTCTTACGGGTAAATTGGCAGAACATTGCGCTACAGATGAAAAAGCTGCATTTGAAATGTCAGAAAAGATTCGTGCTGGTTTTCTAAACAAGAACCCTATGGCGGAAGACGATACTATGGAGCGCATTCATCTCTCTGCGCAAGCGCAGAGGATCGCAGATGAGCTTGCGGCAGCCCAAATAATTTGCATCTAACAGAAGGGAACACCCGACACAATTCATGTGTTTGGTGTTCCCTTTTCTTTTTATTATAAACGAGAAAGCACTCAACGTAAGTTTATGACAGCATTGAAAACTTTTTTAACTTTGTCACCACCGCCTCTATGCTTTCATGGGCAGAGGTAAAATGCACCCCTTCACGACTGGCAATCTGCCGGTAGGATAAGCCCTCCACAAAATGCAGAAGAAAGCGCCGCCGCTGGATTTCTGTTAATTCGCCACTGTCCAGCAGCCGCCTTGCGGCTTCCTTGACTTTTTTGATATCGCTTTTATGTATCAAGTCTAAGTCGAGGGGCGGGTCTGCAAGCTGCTCTGTTTCCTCCGTTCCGTTCATGCTGACATCCAGACGGCTTGTCCGATTTTCATGTGTGACTTGCTGATGGTAGATTTTATCCGACAAGGCTTTCAGCTCCCAAAAATCCTGAGCCGTCTGGCCGGGGTTCTCCGCAAGGTAGTCCTCCTGCGTGATTTCTACAATGCGGTCTGCGAATCGGTAAACAATGCCCTCGCTGAATTTATTCAGGGCATAATCGCTGTCTTTATAATTTTTCAAGTTCCTTTCCTCCGATCTGTTTTGCTGGAATGCGAAAACAGATTGGAGGGCGGGGAACGGCAGCGCGGCTTGATAAAAAGGTTGCTGTCAAAGCCATCAAATGGGATGATTTGTAAAACGAAAAGAAATTTTGTCGAAAAAATAAGTCGGCACTTCGACCATGGCAAAATACTGACTCTTTTAGATTTACATGATTAAATTGTAAGGCTGCAAGAAGGTATGTATAGGTTGTTCTGTCTCTATTTACACCTCGAAAAGGGATAAAAGCGGATTTTTTCATATAGATACCTGAAGCATCCGTCAAAAGCCGCAAAAGCCTGCCCTCCGATTTGATAGAGGTCAGGCTTTGCTTAACTTTCAGCAGCCAGACTATCATAGTGTCCTAAGACACCTCAGACCCTCGGCTTTGCGTCCGCGGCTTTAACCCGGTTTGCCCATAGCTTTATTTGATTTATGGTTGCCATTTCGTCTTTCTCACGCCGTTTTCGTCTACCTCATACCCATCGACTTTGGTGCTTTTGGCAAGAGAACCATCGGTGTTGAAGTAATACCATTTGCCATCGATCTGGAGCCATTTGCCGGACACCATCAGACCGTCTTTAGTAAAGTAGTAGCGTTTGTCACTGATGTCTAGCCAGCCCATAGCAGCCTTGTTCCCTGAGTAATACCTCCAGTTGTTGCCATCCTGTACCCAGCCGGTTTTCAGCGTTCCATCGTTATTAAAGAAATACTTCACACCGTCAATTGTCTGCGTACCTGTAAGAGCCTTGCCGTCCTTGTAGTACAGATACTGTCCGTCATCATTCAGTGCCCAGCCCTGCGCCGTGGCAGGGGTGATGGTCAGCTTGATGTAGCGGTGGAGCATGGAGGAAAGCTCCGCGCGGGTGGCATTTGACTTGGGGTTGAATTTGTTGTCATTCCCGCCCATCATAATGCCTGCCTGCTGCATGGCCTTCACGGCGTCACTGTAGCTGCCGCCGATGCTGGAAGCGTCTGCGTAAGCAACCGCTTCACGGATCACAGGCAGGGTGTAGCCGGTGGCCTTGGCGTAGTTTGCAAAAATTACCGCAATTTCCTCACGGGTGATTGCCCGGCCGGGTGCAAACTGCTGGGTGCCGATGCCCTGCACAACGCCGTTCTTATATGCCCATTCAATATAAGGGCGGAAGGCGCTGTCGGCTTTCACATCGGTAAAGCTGTTTGTGGTGTATGCTTTCACATCCACGCCCGCCAGCCTGCCGAGAGCCGTTACCAGCATTCCCCGCGTCATGGCGGTGTCAGGTGCAAAAGTAGTTTTTGATGTGCCGGAGAGAAGTCCTCTGCCGACTACATAATCAATAGCTTCCTTGCCCCAATGGGTTCCGATGTCGGTAAACTTAGCGCTTGGAGCCGTGTATCCCACGCCGTATATGGAGAAGTGGCCGGTGGGGATCAGCAGGCTCCCGCTGTTTGCGTCATATGCGGAACCGTTAATGCGCTGTGCTTTTCCGTTTGCGTCCACATACACGCCGAACAGATAGCCCACAGCCTCATTCTTACCCGGTGTATAGGGGATGGAAAGGGTGGCTGTTCCGTTGCCGAGACTGGTAATGGTCTGTATTTTTCCGTTTTTATCAACATAGCTGATGGTGACACTGTATACCGGCCTGTTTCCGAGAAGGGCTTTTGCCTCCTTGGAAAGCCCTGTCGCCGGGGCGATGGTGATACTGATATCACCGCTGCTCTGCTTCTGGATTTCCTTGAGGGCATTCAGGTCAAGACCAAAGGAAACCGGCACCCCATCCAGTTCAAGGCTTGTTACTCCTGCGCTTACAAGACTGTTCAGGGAGCTGCGGGACAGTATCGCTGTGAAGGTGGATGCTCCCTTCGGCATCGTGAGGGCAAGCTCCACGGCGATGCCGTTGGCGGTTTTCCCCTGCGTCCTTGCGTCGGCCTTCGCTTTGGCGATAGCGTCAGTGATAGCCTTATCTGGAACAGATGCGTTTGCCGCACCGGTTGCCCCTGCTGCAGCCGTAACAGGAACCGTCGCTGTTATCGGCTGATCGGGTGTCTTTCCGGGCATTGTTGTGGTAGTTGTGGTTGAGCTTCCGCCAGAGGACGAACCGCCGCCCCCGCCGCCATTGTAGCTCCAGTTGGCCGTAATGGTTAAATTGGAGGTCACATTGTCAAAGGCTTTATCCCAGCCGGTGAAGGTATAGCTGCTGCGGCTGACCATGGGAGCCATTGCCGCGCTGCCCTTCGCGACGGTCTGTATCAGCTCGCCGCCGCCTGTGCGTGTGCCGCCGTTGGGGTTGAAGGTGACGGTGTAGGTCTGCTCCGCTACGGTAAGAGTGCCGTTCGTTCGGGTCGTAATCGTGTAATTGTCCTTTGCCGTACCGCCTGTGAGGATAATAGCGTATTCACCCAGCGTATTGCCGTCAAAGGTCGGGCAAGCAAGGGTGGGTTCTGTGCTCAAAGCGTCCGCTTTTGTTTCGCCGGGAGCCAGATTGCTCACCGTGTAGGTAAGACCGGGAAGGCTTCCTCCCTTGATGATCGTTTTATTGTCTGCGGTTAGAGTACCCCCCCACACCATCAAGGTCATGTCACTGCACCAGATTGTGCTGGCGGAAATTCGGCGGGACAGCGGAAGCCAAGAAGCATACGGAGCAATTCCTGCAACGGGCGATGGATAAGCACCAAAGCCAGCTAAAGCGGGAGATTTCCTCTAAGGCACGGGAATTGGAAAAAGCGCAGAAACGTCTTGTGGATTTGGATAAGCTGCTGCAAAAGGCTTTTGAACAGCTGGCACTGGAAAACCTGTCTGAGACGCAGTTTAAGGCATTGACTGGAAACTATGAAACGGAGAGACAGGAACTCACCCAGCGTTTTGGCAAGCTGGAGCAGGAAATACGCTCTGGAAAGGACACCATGCTGAATGCTGACCGCTTCATGGTGATTGTGGACAGATACACCGATATCCAGAAGCTCACGTCTGAAATCGTGCGTGAGTTTGTCGAGAAGATTGTGGTACATGAGCGTTCCGAGCCATGGAAAAAGAAAAACTCTACTCAACAGGTTAATGTCTACTTTAATTTTGCAGGCAAGGTTTAGGGCAAGAGATTTGCCGTAGGACTTAATATCCTACGGCAAATTTCAAAAACTAAAAACATTCTTATTGGCAGGGAACGTTTGGCGTCCGTGTTTTTTTGTGTCAACGCCCTGAAAGAGTCTGCGGCATGGGACTTGACAGGGAGAGGGCCGTTACAGGACAAGCAGCTCCTTGGGCGCGTGGGTGATGTCCGTGCAGCCGCCGTCTTTCAAAATAATCACATCTTCGATGCGCACGCCCAGCCGTCCCGGCAGATAAATCCCCGGCTCCGCCGAGATGACCGCCCCGGCGGGCAAAGGCTCCTCATTCCGGGCGGAGGCGTTGGGAGACTCGTGAATCTCCACCCCCACGCCATGGCCGAAGCTGTGGCTGAAATAGTCGCCGTAGCCCGCGTCCTCAATGACCTGCCGCGCCGCGCCGTCCACGGCCCTTCCCGTTACACCCGCCGCTGCGGCGGCAATTCCCGCCCTCTGGGCGGCAAGCACGGTTTCGTACACCCGGCGCATCTCCTCAGACACAGAGCCCACCGCCACGGTGCGGGTCATGTCGGAGCAGTATCCCCGGAAGATACAGCCGAAGTCCATGGTGACAAATTCGCCGCTTTGAATTTCCCGGAGACTGGGGGCCCCGTGGGGCAGGCTCCCGTTGGGGCCGGACACCACGATGGGGTCGAAGGACATGTCCTCCGCGCCATAGTGCAGCATGAGATACTGGAGTCGGGCGGCAATTTCCTTCTCCGTTTTGCCGGGGCGGATTTCCTTCAGAATGTCCTCCAGCGCCCGCTCTGCAATACGCTGAGCGGATATCAGCGCCGATTGCTCCTCGTCGTCCTTCACCCGGCGCAGGTTCGCCAGCAGGTCCGCCGCCGGAACCAGCTCGCAGCGAAGGGCCTTGCGAAAACCCTCATAGTCCGCCACGGTCATATACGCGTCTTCAAAGCCAACAATGTTCACGCCCTGCTCCGCAAGGGCCTCGTTAATCAAGGCTGTGTAGCTCCGGCCGGGCCGAACCTCCCGGATTTCGGCGTGCTCCACAACCCGCGCAGCCGCCTCGGTATAGCGCGCGTCGGTAAAATAGTAGGTGTGCCCCTTGGTTACAAGGGCCGCACCATCCGTTCCGGAGGAGCGGAAGCCCGAGGCGTAAAACCGGTTGGCCTCTCCGGTGAGCAGCATGGCGTCCAGTCCCCGGGCCTCCAGCGCCTGTGCAATCCGGCTGAAATGATTCATAAAAATCCTTCCTTTCATGCCTGCGGGCAGCGTTTTTGCTCCGCCTGTAAGCGGGCCTTAAACCTGTTGCTTCACGGCGGCCTGCACAAAGCCGTAAAACAGGGGATGGGGCCGGTCGGGCCGGCTCTTAAACTCCGGGTGGAATTGGGCGCCCACAAACCAGGGGTGCTCGGGAAGTTCCACAATTTCCACCAGCCTGCCGTCGGGGGACAGGCCCGCCAGCTTCATACCTTGGGCTTCCAGCTCCGCGCGGCAGGCGTTGTTGAACTCATACCGGTGCCGGTGGCGCTCCGAAATCTCCTCTGTGCCGTACAACTCGTGGCTGCGGGTTCCCGCCGTCAGCACACAGGGGTATTTTCCAAGGCGCATGGTGCCGCCCTTTTCCGTCACGTTCACCTGATCGGGCATCAGCGCAATGACGGGATAGGACGTGGTTTCTGAAAACTCGGAGGAGTTGGCGTCGGCTTTCCCCAGAACATGGCGGGCAAATTCGATGACCGCCATCTGCATCCCAAGGCAGATGCCGAAGAAGGGTACGGCGTTCTCCCGGGCGTACCGCACGGCGGCAATCATTCCCTCAATCCCCCGGTCGCCAAAGCCGCCGGGTACCAAAACCCCTGCGCAGCCCGCCAGAATTTCCGGCGCGTTTTCCTCTGTCACCGTCTCGGAGTCAATCCAGCGGATATCCACCACCGCGCTATTTGCGATACCCGCGTGGTTCAAAGATTCCACAACGGAGAGATACGCATCGTGAAGCTGGGTATATTTCCCCACCAGCGCAATTTCCACCCGCCGCTTGGCGGCCTTTTCCTGCCGGACCATGGCGGCCCACTCCCGCAGGTCGGGCTGGGGCGTAATCAGCCCCAGGCGGCGGCACACCGCCTCGTCCAGCCCCTCCTTCTGAAGCAGCAGGGGGACCTCATACAGCGTCTGGGCCGTGGCGTTTTGAATCACACAGTCGGGGCTTACGTTGCAGAACAGGGCAATTTTCCGGCGCATGTCGTCGCTGATGGGCGTGTCGCTCCGGCACACCAGAATGTCCGGCTGAATGCCCAAAGACAAAAGCTCCTTGACGGAGTGCTGGGTGGGCTTGCTCTTCAGCTCGCCGCTGCCGGGAATCTGAACGATGAGAGGTACATGGATGAACACCACGCTGCCCTGGGGCTGCTCCGCGGCCACCTGACGGATGGCCTCCAGAAAGGGCTGGGACTCAATGTCGCCCACGGTGCCGCCGATTTCGCAGATGACCACGTCCACCTCCTCGTCGGCCATGGCGTAGATGCGGGCCTTGATTTCGTCGGTGATGTGGGGGATGATCTGCACCGTGGCGCCCAGATAGTCTCCCCGGCGCTCCCGGTTTAAAACGGACCAATAGATTTTGCCGGAGGAGACAGAGGCGTTCCCCGTGAGTGTCTCATCCACAAACCGCTCGTAGTGGCCCAGGTCCAGATCCGTCTCTGCTCCGTCGTCTGTGACGAAGACCTCGCCGTGCTGATAGGGGCTCATGGTGCCGGGGTCCACATTGATATAGGGGTCAAATTTCTGGTTTCGCACCCGCACGCCCCGCTGCTTCAAAAGCCGCCCCAGGGACGCGGCGCAGATGCCCTTCCCAAGGCCCGACACCACACCGCCGGTCACAAATACAAATTTTGTCGCCATAGCCGTTCACCTGTTCCTTTCCGATTGTTCCGTTTTGCCGTCTTCCCGCCTAAAAAATAAAAATACCGTGGACAGCTTGCGGTGAAGGGGCCCCGGTTTACAAGGGCTTCAGCGCAATCCACGGTCTGCGGTCTTTGATTTTCAGGGCGGGTCCACATGCGTCTTCCCGCCGCGGATCGCTGCTCCGAGATGGCGGAGCGGGGCGCTCCGCCCGACGGGGCGCGCTGTAAAAAATACGTTATACTTATATCGCATTCCGGCCGACTTGTCAACGAGGAGCGGAAATTTCCCGGCGTTTTTTTAAATTCGTAAAAATATAAAAAAATTATTTGACCTATTTTATATAAAATGACAATTGAATTTAGCTGTTTAAAGCTATATACTGTAAAAGAAATTCAGAGTGTCAGGCCGGTAGACGGCAGGAAGGAGCGCGATCTCATGAACAGAAATTTGATTGCCTGCGTCTCCTTCCGCTACTTTACCAAGGTCCGCTTTGCGGGCCGTTATTGCACTGCTCTAAAGTGGGAAAATGCCTAAAAGACTGAGTTTTGCTTTTTTGTATGGAAGGCGGCTCCGTCCTTTGGACGGGGCCGTTTTTTATAGCTTTGGGGCCCGCTTTGGGCTTCAAATCGATTTGTCTTTGAGATGAAAGGAAGTATTTCGTATGAAAAAAAAGCTGTTCTCTCTTGCGCTGGCCTGCGCCATGGCGCTGGGCCTTGCCGCCTGCGGCCAGACCGCTCCCGCCGCTTCCGGCTCCGCATCCGGCTCGGCCGCTGCTTCCGGTGGCGAAAAGGTTTATCAGGTGGGTGTGATCCAGTTGGTGCAGCACCCTGCGCTGGACGCCGCCACGCAGGGCTTTCAGGACGTTTTGAAGGAGAAACTGGGCGATCAGGTAACGATTAACGTGCAGAACGCCGCCAACGACTCCGCCACCTGCTCCACCATGGCCACCCAGATGGTTTCCTCCGACGTGGACCTGATTATGGCAAACGCAACCCCCGCCCTTCAGGCGGCGGCCTCCGCCACCAGCGAAATTCCCATTCTGGGCACCTCTGTCACCGAGTACGGCGTGGCCTTGAGCATCGACAATTTTAACGGCACCGTGGGCGGCAACATCTCCGGCACCTCCGACCTGCCCCCGCTGGACCAGCAGGCCGCCATGGTCACCGAGCTGGTGCCGGGTGCCAAAACCGTCGGCATTCTGTACTGCTCCGGTGAGCCTAACTCCGTCTATCAGGCCGAAGTGGTGAAGGCGGAGCTTGAAAAGGCGGGCCTTACGGTGAATACTTATACCTTTGCGGACTCCAACGACGTGGCCGCCGTCACCACCACCGCCTGCAACGAGAGCGACGTTCTTTACATCCCCACCGACAACACCGCCGCAAGCTGCACCGAGGCCATCAACAACGTGGCCCAGCCTGCGGGCGTGCCCATCATCGCCGGCGAGGAGGGTATCTGCAAGGGCTGCGGTATTGCCACCCTCTCTATCGACTACTATGAGCTGGGTCGCACCACCGGCGAGATGGCCGTGAAGATTCTCACCGGCGAGAGTGATATCGCCTCCATGCCCATCGAGTATTATCCCAGCCCCGTGAAGAAGTATGACGCGGACCGCGCGGAGGCGCTGGGCATTACCATCCCCGACGGGTATACCGCCATCGAGGGCTAAAAAAGTCCTGTATCTGCCGATTTTCCCGCCCGGGCGCAAGGGCCTTTGCCTCCGGGCGGGGAATCGACAGCGGAGGAATGGGGTGTCGACGCCCCATTCCCCTGCTGCCGAGGAAAATGACTGAAAAGAGGAGAAAACCATGGAACTCGCGGCATATTTTGCTTCGCTGGACCCGGTCAATTTGCTGAAAAGCCTTCCCGGCGGCGTGGCGCAGGGGATTGTCTGGGGCGTGATGGCGCTGGGCGTGTACATCACCTTTCGTCTGCTGGACATCGCCGATTTGACGGTGGACGGCTCCTTCACCACCGGCGGCGCGGTGACCGCCATGCTGATTCTGGGGGGCTGGCCCGCCTGGGCGGCGGTGCTGGCTGCGATTCTCGCCGGGATGCTGGCGGGGCTTTGCACCGGCCTGCTCCACACGCGGTTTGGCATCCCGGCAATTCTGGCGGGAATCCTGACCCAGTTCGCTTTGTATTCCATCAATCTGCACATTATGGGGATGGCGGCCAACAAATCCGTGAATCCGGACAAATTCCCCATTTTTATCACCTCCCGCCATGTCCCCGCCGCGATTTTGACGGGGCTGTGCATCGCCGCGGTGCTTATCGCGGTGCTGTACTGGTACTTTGGCACGGAGCAGGGCAGCGCCGTCCGCGCCACCGGCTCCAATCCCGCCATGAGCCGCGCCCTTGGCATCAACATTGACTCCATGAAGGTATTGGGCCTTGGCCTGTCCAACGCGCTGGTGGCGCTGGCTGGGGGCCTGATGACCCAGTATCAGGGCTTTGCGGACGTGAACATGGGCCGGGGCGCCATCGTCATCGGCCTTGCCGCCGTGATTATCGGCGAGGTGGTGTGTACCGCGATTTTCCGCAAGGGAACGAATTTCGGGGTGCGGCTGGGCTTTATCATCGCGGGCGGTGTGCTGTACTACGCGGTGATGACCCTGATTTTGTGGCTAAAGCTGAATTCCAACGACCTGAAGCTGTTCACGGCCATCATCGTGGCGGTGTTTTTGGCAGTGCCCTATTTGCAGGCGCAGGCTAAAAGCTCTTTCAAACTGGCAGGCCGCCGGGGCAGAGCCGCCGAGAAGGGGGGAAGCGAACATGCTTGATATCAATTATATTTCAAAGACGTTTAATCCCGGAACCATTAACGAAAAAAAGGCGCTTCAGGGCCTTGACCTGCACCTGAGCGAAGGGGATTTTGTCACCGTGATCGGCGGCAACGGCGCGGGAAAGTCCACCATGCTCAACGCGGTGGCGGGCGTGTGGCCTGTGGATGAGGGAAGTATTCTCATCGACGGGACGGACGTGACCGGCCTGCCGGAGTTTCGCCGAGCGCCCTTTATCGGCCGGGTTTTTCAGGACCCCATGATGGGTACCGCCCCCAATATGCAGATTGAAGAGAATCTGGCCCTTGCCTATCGCCGGGGGCAGAAGCGGGGCCTTAAGTGGGGTGTGACGAAAAAGGAGAGGGCCTTTTACCGGGAGCGGCTGGAAATTCTGGGCCTTGGCCTGGAGGACCGGATGACCGTGAAGGTGAGCCTGCTTTCCGGCGGGCAGCGTCAGGCGCTGACGCTGCTGATGGCCGCCCTGCAAAAGCCGAAGCTGCTGCTGCTGGATGAGCACACGGCCGCGCTGGATCCCGCCACGGCGGCGAAGGTGCTGGAGCTGTCCGACCGCATCGTGCAGGAAAACGGGCTGACCGCCCTGATGATTACCCACAATATGAAGGACGCCATCCGCCACGGCAACCGCCTCATCATGATGAACGCGGGCCGCATTATTCTGGACATCTCCGGCGAGGAAAAGAAAAAGCTCACCAAGGCGGACCTGCTGCAGAAATTTGCGGAGGTGGCCGGGGTGCAGGAGGAGTCGGATCAGGTGTTGCTCTCCTGACGCAATTGCTTTCCGGGCGGGGCGAACCCGCCCCGCCTGGAGAAAAGCGGAGCAGGGAAGGGATGTCCGAGGGAAAACGGCACGGGGAAGAGCCGTGCAGCCTGCGTTTTTGCCGTGCATGGCCTTGCCTGTAAAGAGGCGGAACTTGTATGTGAAGCGGCAAGCCTTGCATACGAAGCGCCGGACCTTGGCCTGTCAAGCGCTGCACCTTGTGACGTGAAGCGCCGGGCCTTGCCTGTAAAGTGC
>JAEWML010000115.1 GCA_023393155.1 Bacillota bacterium | reverse complement strand
CTGCTGGACAGCGTCATCGGTCTGCTTCAGGAAATTGGGAAGGAAATGGGTGAGGATTTGAAAATGATGCAGTTTTTCCCCGTCCTCACCGACAGCAGCTACCTGAAGCTGGACGACACGGACAGTTCGGCGGAAACGCTGGTCAGCAATCTCCCCAATATGAAGGGACACTACCATGTTCCTCTTGAGCAAATCAAGCGCTTGAACATTCCGGCCCTTAACTTCGGCTGCCATGGCAAGGACGCCCACAAATGGACCGAGCGCGTCCATAAGGAGTATTCCTTTGGGAAACTGCCGGTCATTATGCTGCGTACCTTGGAGAACTATTTGATCGAAGGCTGATTTTTGTGATTCCGCACTGATTGGCGCTGCTGTGTGCCGTTGACTAAAAGATGAAAAGGAGCGGTTTATTTGTCATTAGCTCCCCTGAAAAAAAGTGAAACCTTGTCTAACAAGGCGTATCAGGTAATACGGGATGCGATTGTATCCAGCCAGTTTGCCCCGAACGACGTGCTGATAGAGGAAAAGCTCAGCGCAGAATTGTCTATCAGTCGGACGCCGATTCGTACTGCCCTGCACCGTCTGGTGGAGGACGGACTGGCAAAGGTCCAGGGAAAGAGCATTGTCGTATCCCCCCTGACCGAAGATGATATTGCCGACATTAGCCTTGTGCGTCAGTCCGTTGAGCTTTTAGTCATGGAACAGTTGAAGGATAAAGTAACGCCTGCGCTGATCCGAAAGCTGCGCGAAAGTATTGACTGTCAGAAACAGTCCCTTATGTCCAGCGCGTCTGATTATCTGGAGTATATCAATCAGGATTATATATTCCACACGACGCTGGCCCGGTGGACCGAGAATCGGTTTCTTCTGGACCTGACGGAGCGGATCAATACCCACAGCAACCGCTGCCTGATGCTCAGCTCTACGTTGGCGATTTCCTTTGAATCGGCGACGCAGGAGCACAGTGTCATTGTGGACGCGCTGGAATCGAAGGATTATGAGTCTGCCTATCAGGCCATGTACAATCACTTGCAGCAGATTAAAAATCGTTATATTTTGCGGACGACACAGCCCGAACAAACAGATTAAAAAGGCAGCGCCGATTGCGGCTGATCCGAGGCCAAAACGCGCCGGAGCACTATGGCTGCCCGATGGCTTAAAATACACAAAAAATGATGGCTGCGGGAATTTTCCCGCAGCCATCGGTCAGTTTCATACGCATTCAAGCTGCAAGCGCGACAGCACAGGCAAAAAAGCAGGGGAGACATCCAAAACTGTCCGCCCTGTTAACAGGGATTATACCGGGTTCACTTTTCGTGCCTATGATGTCCCGGAAAAGCCGGAGAAGCCTGTTTGACAGCGGGGAGCGGCATCAAAAACGTAAATACAGCCAAACAAGGGTAAATTATGGCATAAAAAGGCGCCCGCAAAAGCGGACGCCTCATTCTTAGCCCAGCTTATTCAGCTTCAAGGTCATCGCGCTCTTGCGGCGCGAAGCCGTGTTCTTGTGCAGAACGCCGCTGGCAACAGCCTGATCGACTTTCTTCACCGCGACTTTGTATACGCCATCGGCCTCGGTGCGATTGCCTTCTGCGGCAACGGCCTCGAACTTCTTGATGGCGGTCTTCAGCTCGGATTTTTCGGCCTTGTTGCGGGCGTTTTTCGTCTGAGAGACCAGAACGCGCTTCTTGGCAGACTTGATATTCGGCAAACCAAACACCTCCTTTGGCAAATTAAAAATCTGGAGAGATTTAAAACCTCACCGTGCAGAATAATATTTTAGCAGTTCCTCGCGTAAAAAGCAAGCCCTTTTCCAAAAAAACCTTGATTTTTTGCATATTGTGTCCGCTTCCGGAAAACCTACGGAAAAGACACTACATTTAGTGGAAGGCGGCGTGCAATCGATGTATACAAAACGGACGGACCTGGCGCTGGAGGCGCAGGAGCTGTGGCAGGAGGGCGCGGAAAAGACCGCAAAGCTCTCCGGAGTAAAGGCGGGCAAGTCCCGCCGGGAGGGTTATCCGGTGACGCGGGTGGAGATTTTGGACGCGGGAGGCGCAAAAACCCTTGGAAAACCGGTGGGAACCTACCTCACGCTGGATTTGACCGCCTATTGGCAGAGAAAGGAAGACTATTTCCAGCGGGCGGTCCGGGCCTTGGGCGCGGAGCTGAAGGCCATGCTCCCCGGGGACGGGGCGGCGCTGGTCATCGGTCTTGGAAACCGGGCCATGACGCCGGACGCGGTGGGCCCGCTGACCTTGGAGAGCGTGCTTATCACCAGGCACCTGCGGGCGGCTATGCCCAAGCAGTTCGGCGGCTTTCGGCCTGTGTCCGCGTTTTCCGTGGGCGTGCTGGGGACCACCGGCGTAGAGTCCGCCGAAGCGGTGCGGGGGCTTGTAAAGGAAGTGGAGCCGGATTTTGTCATTGCCATAGATGCGCTGGCCTCCCGCCGGACGGGACGGGTATGCGCCACCGTCCAGCTCAGCGACAGCGGCATCGTCCCCGGCTCCGGCGTGGGAAATCATCGGGCCGCGCTGAACAAGGACTCTCTGGGGGTTCCGGTGTTCGCCGTGGGCGTTCCCACGGTGGTGGACGCGGCCACGCTGGCGGCGGACCTTCTGGAGGAGTCCGGCGTGACGGAGTTTGACGAAAAGCGCCTGCGCAGCCGCAAGCAGCCCATGACCGTCACCCCCCGGGACATCGACGCGCAGGTGCGGGAGCTTGGACGGGTGCTGGGCTACGGCGTGAACTGGGCGCTTCAGGAACTGGAAATCGAGGATATGGCAGCCCTCTTGGGATAAGGGCGGAGAAAAAACGAAAGAAACCCAGAGGTTCCAAAAACGCAAGGGGAGAAAACCAAGGAGCCTTTGTTAAACCGTCAGCTCCAGCCCCACGGGGCAGTGGTCGCTGCCAAATATCTGATCGTAAATCACGGCGTCCCCCACGCGTTTCTGAAGCCGCTGAGAGACAATAAAATAGTCAATGCGCCAGCCCGCGTTTTTCTCCCGGGCGCGGAAACGGTAGCTCCACCAGGAGTAGGCGATTCGCTCGGGATAGAGGGTTCGGAAGGTGTCGGAAAAGCCCGCGTCCAGAAGCTCGGTCATCTTTCCCCGCTCCTGATCGGAAAAGCCGGGATTGTTTCGGTTGGACTTGGGATTTTTCAAATCCATTTCCTGATGGGCCACGTTCAGATCGCCGCACAGCACCACCGGCTTTACCCGGTCCAGCTCCAAGAGATATGCCCGGAAGTCGTCCTCCCACTGCATCCGGTAGTCGATGCGCTTCAGCCCGTCCTGGGCGTTGGGCGTATAGCAGCACACCAGATAGAACTGCTCAAATTCGGCGGTGATGACCCGGCCCTCGCGGCGGTGTTCGTCGCCGCCAAACCCATAGGTCACGCTCACGGGCGGGACTCGGGTAAACACCGCCGTGCCGGAATAGCCGGGCTTGTCGGCGCTGTTCCAGAATTTTTCATATCCCGGCAGGTCAAAATCCGCCTGCTCCGGCTTCATTTTGGTTTCCTGCAAACAAATAACGTCCGCGTCCGCGCTGGCGCAAAAATCAAGAAAGCCCTTTCCAAGGCACGCCCGCAGACCGTTGACATTCCACGAGATCAGCTTCATAAAGAACTCCTCCTTCTGTTTCTTTTCCAACAGTTTATCCGCTCCTGTAGAAAAATACAAGGATTTTTGCATCAGGCCGTTGCCGGAAGCGGAAAAAAGGAGTAGAGTAGAAACGGCGCAACTATTCGGCGCGACTGAAATAAAACAAGGACGGGAGCTTTTATGGACAGAGAGGACCGGGGCCTGCGGGACATGACCTCCGGCAGCCCCGCAGGACATATTTTTCTGTTTGCCCTCCCCTTGCTGCTGGGAAGCTTTTTGCAGCAGCTTTACAACATGGTGGACTCCTGGGTGGTGGGCAACTACGTGGGCGACGCGGCGCTGGCCGCCGTGGGCGTGGGCTTTCCCGTGATGTTTATGTTTATCTCCCTGTTTATGGGGATTTCCAACGGCGGCACGGTGGTCATTGCCCAGTATCGCGGCGCGGGCAGGCCCGACCGGGTGCGGGACGCGGTGGACACCATCTACACCACCTTCATCGTCTCCGTGGTTCCGGTGACGGTGCTTGCTTTGTTTGCGGTGAAGCCCCTGCTCTTTTTGCTGCGGGTGGACGAGGCGGTTTATCACGGCGCGTGGGTTTACATGATGATTGTGTGTGCGGGGCTGGTGGGTACCATCGGTTATAACACCAACGCGGGCATTTTAAACGGCATCGGAAACAGCCGGGCGACGCTTTTATTTTTGTCGGTGGCTGCGGGTTTGAACATCATTCTGGATTTTGTGCTGGTGCTGAACGCCGGGATGGGCGTGGCGGGCGTGGCGCTGGGGACGGTTGTCTCCCAGATGGTTTCGTGGCTGCTGGGCATTTTTTATATCAACCGGCGTTATCCGGAGATTGCCGTCCACCCCTTTTGCTTCCGCTTTGACAAAACCCTGTTTCGTCAGGTGATGGCGCTGGGCATCCCCACGGGGCTTCAAATGTCTCTGGTGTCCCTTGGCATCATGGCGGTGATGAGCAAGGTCAACACCTTCGGCACGGCGTATACCGCCGCCTATAACGTGGGCAACAAGCTGGACGGCGTGGCCTTTCTCCCCGTGCAGGCCCTGACCAACTCAATTACGGCCTTTGTGGGCCAGAATACCGGGGCAAAAAAGCCGGAGCGGGTGCGCGCCGGGGTGCGCATCGCGGTGATCTATACGGTGCTCTGGTGCCTTGTGATGACGGCGGCGCTTTTGCCCGCGTCCGACGCGCTGTTTCGCCTGTTTTCTCCCGAGGCGGAGGTGGCGGAGGCCGGAAGACACTATATGTTTGCCATCATGCCCCCTTATGTGACCTTCGGCGTGATGTATATTCTCAACGGAGCCATGCGGGGCGCGGGGGACAGCGTGGTCCCCATGCTGACAACCATTTTCTCCATGATTGTGCTGCGGGTTCCGGCGGTCTATTATCTGGCAAACCACTTCGGTCCGGAGCGGATGTTTCAGGGCTTTGGCATCGGCTGGGTGGGGGGCTTTATTTTCTGCGTGCTCTACTATCTTTCAGGCAGGTGGAAGCGCAGAGGAAGCCTTGCGGAGGAAAATCCCTGAACAGGTTGTTATTTTTCAAAATTTGGAATATACTGTACATTTACAGAGTTCAATGCCCGCCCCCTTTCATTCGGGGGACGGAAAAGGAGGAGAAATCCCATGGAAAAAGAGAAGTTTTATATCACAACGCCCATTTACTACCCCTCGGACAAGCTGCACATCGGCCATACCTACTGCACCGTCGCAACCGACGCCATCGCCCGCTATAAGCGGCTTCACGGCTTCGACGTGATGTTCCTCACCGGCACGGACGAGCACGGCCAGAAAATCGAGACGAAGGCCAAGGAGGCCGGCGTTTCCCCCAAGGAGTTTGTGGACCGCATTGTGGAAGGCCCCCGGGGTGTGAAGGATTTGTGGAAGCTGATGAACATCTCCAACGACCGCTTTATCCGCACCACGGACGATTACCATGTATCATCCACCCAGTATATTTTCCGCAAGATGTACGAAAACGGAGATATTTACAAGGGCGCCTATAAGGGCAAATACTGCACCCCCTGCGAGTCCTTCTGGACGGAGAGCCAGCTCAAGGACGGCTGCTGTCCCGACTGCGGCCGCCCCGTGGCGGACGCGGAGGAGGAGGCCTATTTCTTCCGCCTGAGCAAGTACGCGGACCGCATCCGCACCCTGCTGGAGGACACGGACTTCCTTCAGCCCCGCTCCCGGGTGAACGAGATGGTGAAAAACTTTATCGAGCCGGGTCTTGAAGACCTGTGCGTCTCCCGGACCTCCTTCACTTGGGGTATCCCCGTGGACTTTGACCCGGGACATGTGGTCTACGTGTGGGTGGACGCGCTGAGCAACTATATTACCGCGCTGGGCTATGGCAACGACAAGTACGATGACTACGAAAAATGGTGGCCCGGCGTGAACATCGTGGGCAAGGAGATTGTCCGGTTCCACTCCATCATCTGGCCCGCCATGCTGATGAGCCTTGGCGAGCCGCTGCCCAAGCAGGTATACGGCCACGGCTGGCTGCTGCTGGACGGCGGAAAGATGAGCAAGTCCAAGGGCAACGTGGTGGACCCCTACCTGCTGGCCGAGCGGTACGGAACCGATGCGCTGCGCTTTTTCCTGCTGCGTTCCTTCCCCTTCGGGCAGGACGGCAACTTCTCCAACGAGCTGCTCATTCAGTGCATCAACACGGACCTTGCCAACGACCTTGGAAACCTCCTCTCCCGCACCACGGCCATGGTGGAGAAGTATTTCGGCGGACAGCTCCCCGCGGAGCAGGAAGCGGATGAACTGGACGAGGAGATGACGGCGCTGGCCTCCGCCCTGCGGGGCCGGTACGAGGTCCAGATGGAGAAATTCCAGATGCAAAACGGTCTGGAGGAGATTTTCAAGGTTGTCTCCCGGGCAAATAAGTATATTGACGAGACGGCCCCTTGGATTCTGGCCAAGGATGAGGCCAAAAAGCCCCGCCTTGCCCGGGTGATGTACAATCTGCTGGAGACGCTGCGCATCTGCGCCGTGCTGCTTTTGCCCTTTACGCCCGACAGCTGCGCTGAGATTTTCAGCCAAATCGGCGCCTCCGGCGAGGAGACAAACTGGGACAACGCCGGGAAATGGGGTGTTCTCCCCGCAGAAGCGCGGGTCCACAAGGGGGAGAACATCTTCCCCCGCATCGATGTGGAAAAAGAGCTTCAGGAGCTGGACGCGGTGCAGGAAGCCGCCCGCAAAGCCGCCCAGCCCGCGCTGGAGCTGGAACCCCAGCTTGAAGAAAACGTGGACTTTGACACCTTCTGCAAGTCCGATTTCCGGGTGGTAAAGGTAAAGTCCTGCGAGGCTGTGAAAAAGTCCGACAAGCTGTTGAAATTCATTCTGGACGACGGCACCGGCACGGACCGGCAGATTCTATCCGGCATCCACAAGTTTTACGAGCCGGAGGAGCTGGTGGGCAAGACGCTGGTGGCCATTGTGAACCTGCCGCCCCGGAAGATGATGGGGCAGGAGTCCAACGGAATGCTCATCTCCGCCGTCCACACGGAAAAGGGCGAGGAGAAGCTGAACCTTTTGATGGTGGACGACGCCATCCCTGCCGGCGCAAAGCTCTGCTAAACCAAATCTGAGAGAGCAGGTCCTTTTAGAAACCCTCTGATAGGGATGTTTATGAAAATTGTAAACTCCTTATTGGAGGGTTTGCTCTATGGAAGAGTTTGCATCTGAATAAATTGATCCGTGGCTTTGCATTAGCATTGGCTGGGAAAATAAATGGCTCCGTCCGAATTATCTGAAAGGAATTTGGATATGGCTTTTAACAAAAAAACACATAAAATTATAAACGGTTTAGCGCTGTCGGCAATGCTGCTTTTGTCTGTGTTGTGTTATACACTTTATCGGGACAATCAACTTTTTAAACCACAGTACAAAGAGTATTCTGCTTATTTTTGGCAGGACCCAAATGCAGTTTTAGAAGGTATTGACATATACCTTGATAGAGGAGAGATGTCTGATGCCGCATATTTAATTGAAGCAGTGGCTAATCTTGAAAATGACATAAATAGGCTTCAAACTGTTTATTGCACCTCAGCAAAAATGAAACTTCGACAATCTGTTTCTAGAAGTTCAAATTTGACATTTACAGAAAATGATGTCAATGCTTGGGCGATTAATTGTTCGCAAATTGCTGATGGATTAGGGCACTTTTGTGATGCAATGCAGGTAATTGTTAGCTCTGGTAAGACCCCGAATAATGACGAGCTAGTAAGAGACTATATGAAAAACGCCAGAGCACAGTTGCTGTTGGTTACTTCGAGCCTGAGTCAAATTGACCTTGATACACAAAATGATAAAGGCCAGGATAGCGTATTAAATAATTACTTACTATTGTTTAAATCATTTGGTGAGTTCTCAAGTTCGTTAGAACAGGCTTTGACCTGGAATACCTAACTTGTATCCATCAAAGAGAGGATACCCCATGTATTTTGACACCCATGCCCATTATGACGACGCGGCCTTTGACGAGGACCGGGACGCGCTGCTATCCTCCCTGCCGGAGGCAGGGATAGAACTGGTGGTGGACCCCGGCTGCGACGTTTCTTCTTCCAGAGCTGCCGTGGCGCTGGCGGAAAAATTTCCCCATGTATACGCCGCCGTGGGCATTCACCCGGGAGACTGCGCGGGCTGCGGCGAGGGTGAGCTTGCCGCCATCCGGGCGCTGGCGGCCCACCCCAAGGCTGTTGCCATCGGGGAAATCGGACTGGATTACCATTGGGAGGACAACCCGCCCAAAGAGTTCCAGAAGGAGATTTTCCGCGCCCAGCTTACTCTGGCGGTGGAGCTTGATTTGCCCGTGATTGTCCACGACCGGGAGGCCCACGGAGATTGTCTTTCCGTCGTGTCGGAATTTCCCGGCGTCCGGGGCGTGTTTCATTGCTATTCGGGCAGTGCGGAGCTGGCGGAGGCGCTTTTGAAGCGGGGCTGGTATCTGGGCTTTGACGGGCCGGTCACTTACAAAAATAACCGCAGGGGCTGGGAGGTGGCGGAGATGACCCCGCCGGAGCGGATGCTGCTGGAGACGGACGCGCCCTATCTCACCCCGGTCCCCAACCGGGGAAAGCGGAACGACAGCCGGAATCTCCGCTACATTGCTGAAACGCTGGCGGCGTGGAGAAATATGGACCCGGTTGAGCTTGCGCGCATCACCGTGGAAAACGGGAAACGACTGTTTGGAATCGAGGTTTAAACGCCATGGAAGAAAAGAAAGGCTTTACCATTACCTATGAATACGGCGGGAACTTGTATGTGAACACCACCAACCGCTGCAATTTTAACTGCGAATTCTGCCTGCGCCACAACGGCAGCGGCGGCAGCATCTATACCCATAACCTGTGGCTTACCCGGGAGCCAACCCGGGAGGAAATTCTGGCGGACATCGAGAAGAGGGATTTGAGCAAATACGGCCAGTTGGTGTTCTGCGGCTTTGGCGAGCCCAGCTACCGCATCGAGGACATCTGCTGGGTGATCGACCGGATGAAGGAACACGGGACGAACATCTTCACCCGGATGGACACCAACGGTACCGGCAGCCTGATCCATGGCCGGGACATCGCCCCGGACTTTGCCGGGCGGTTTGACATGGTGTCTGTCTCTTTGAACACCGACACGGCGGAGAAGTACGACGCCCTGTGCCACCCTCAGCAGAAAGGGGCCTATCAGGCCATGAAGGACTTTGCCAAAGAGCTTTGCAAGTATGTGCCGAAAGTAATGATGACCGTGGTGGACACCATCCCCAAGGAAGAGATTGAAAACTGCCGACGCATCTGCGAGGACGAGGTAGGAGCCACCTACCGGGTGCGGGAGTATATCGAGGACTGAGCGAGACAGTTCGCGCCGTTTCCCGCCCGGACGGCGAAAAGTTTCTGTCCCAGCGGAAGCCCGGAGATTGCTCTCCGGGCTTCTTTTTTTATGCCCTTGTGCATAAGGTTGTCCCATGAGGTGATGCAAATGAAAGCGGCCGTAAAAAAACGAACCGTTCCCCGGCGGCTGGGAGCTATGGTTTTAGCGGGGTGTACTCTGTGGGCCGTGGCGCTTACCGCCGGGAGCGACACCGTCGTGTCGGCGGTAACCGCTCTGCGGCAGGGGGCCTCCGCCCCGCTGTCGGCTCTGCAATGGGAGCTGGGGGACTTTGGGCCGGAGGACGGACTGTCCGCCGCCGCCGTGCTGACGCTGTCGGAGTCTCCCCTGCTGCTCTCCGCAAGGCAGAGCGTGGCAAAGCTTTTGTCCACAGAGACGCCGGAGAAGCCCCAGGATCCGGTGGAACAAATCCCTGTGGAGGAAACGCCCATGGATACCGCACCCCTCCCCACGGAAGAAATCCCGGAGAACGGAATCACTGCCAAAACGCTGGTGCCCACCACGCAGGAGGGCTACACCGTCAGCGGAAAGGTCTACATTAGTAACAGCACCGACCACAAGCTGTCTATTCAGGACCTGACAGCCTCCTTTGACGCAGGGCTTACCGACGAGGAGCCCCAGGTTCTGATTATCCACACCCATGGCAGCGAAGCCTATACCCCCGCCCCCGGCGAGAACGTGGACTATTGCGGAAACCGCCGCTGTCTTGAAACCCGGTACAATGTGGTGGGGGTGGGAGACGTGATGGCCCAAACCTTCGGAGAGCTTGGCATCTCCGTGCTTCACGACCGGACGCTGTATGATTACCCCTCCTATTCCGGCTCCTACGACCGGTCGCTGAAGGCTATCGAGAGCTACCTTGCGCAGTACCCGTCCATTCACTTCATTCTGGACGTTCACCGGGACGCCATTGAGGACACGGAAGGCAACGAGTACAAGGTAATTTCCCCTGTGGAGGGGGTGGGAAACATCGCCCAAATCAGCATGGTGGTGGGCAGCGACGGCAGCGGTTTGGTCCATCCCAAGTGGATGGAAAATCTGAAGCTGGCCACGGCATTGCAGCAAACTATTTCCCAGAGATATCCCACGCTGATGCGTCCCATTCTCCTGCGAAACTCCCGCTACAATCAGCACGCCACCACCGGCTCTCTTCTGCTGGAAATGGGGGCTGCGGGCAACTCCCCAGAAGAGGCCGCTCTGGCGGGGGAGCTGTTTGCCCGGGAAATGGGGGAGTATTTGCTGGCAAAGAGTAAGTAATTGGAAACGGAAACAGGATAGAACAGCCGGCCCCGGTCAAACTAACCGAGGCCGGCTTCAACATTTTGCAAAAGTTTCCGCTCCGGCGGCAAGATAAGGCAAACGCATTGTGGCGCGGCACGTATGCGGGCCCGAAAGCCTTAGCCCAAATCCACCCGGAAGTCTCCCCTTGCCCGGGCCTCCTCCCGGCGCTTTTTGTCCGCGCCCAGCGCGTCCAGCATCCCGCCGATGATTTGGTTGGAGACGAGAAAGCCCTCCGGCGTCAATCGCCACCGTCCGTCCTCCTCCAGCGCATAGCCCGCCTTGCGGCACTCCTCCAGAAAAGGCACAAAGCAGTCAAACCGGCGGCGAAAGAGGTTTTCAAACACCTTGGGGTCCAGTCCCCGGACAGTGCGCAGGCCCATCATCAGCCATTCCGTATCCCGGTCCAGCGGGGGAATGCGTTCGTTTTCCGAAAGCAGGGGTCCGCCGGTTTTCATCCCGGAAATATACCCCTCCAAATCCCGCTCATAGGCATATCGCACATTGCCAAAGTCCGAATGAGCGCCGGGGCCAAAGCCCGCGTACTCTCCCAGGGTCCAGTATTTCAGGTTGTGCCGGGACTCAAAGCCCGTCCGCGCAAAGTTGGAAATCTCATACTGAAAAAATCCGTGCCGCCGGAGATAGTCCACCGTCCAAAGATACATCTCGGCCTGCGTCTCGTCGCCGGGAAGGCCTGCGGTTTCCCGCCGGGTGAAAAGCGGGGTACCCTCCTCCACCTTCAACCCGTAGCAGGACAGGTGCTGGGGCGCCAGATCCACGGCGGCGGTCAGGTTTTTCTTCCATACGTCCATGCTTTGACCCGGCAGGCCGTAAATCAAATCCAGAGAAAGGTTTGAAAACTTGGCCTTGCGGGCGGCTTCCACCGCTGCTTTCACCTGATCGGCGGTGTGAATACGGCCGATGGCGCGGAGTTCCTCATCGTCGGCGGACTGCATCCCAAGGCTCAGCCGGTTGAAGCCTGCGCTGCGCAGGGCCCGCAGCTCCCGAAAGTCCCCGGCGGACTCGGGATTGGCCTCCAGCGTAATCTCCGCGTCCTTTGAAACATGGTATTTCTTCTGAATGTCCTTCAAAAGGCGGACAAGCCGCTTCGTGCCAAGAAGCGTGGGTGTGCCCCCGCCGAAATACACGCTGTCCACCGTGTGAAGACCGGCCCGGGGAGCCAGCTCCAAAAGCTGCGTTTCCAGCGCCTGGGTGTATGCGTCCATGCGGCCCTCTTCGCCGGGGAGAGAATAAAAATCGCAATAGTCGCATTTTTTGGCGCAGAAGGGAATGTGGACATACAGTCCCAGACTTTTTCGTTCCTCTTTCAAGGCGGCCTCCTTTGGCGGCGCACCGCGCCCGCCGGTAGTGATGGTGTGATGTTGGAAGCGTTCCGACAGGGTGCGGCAAAGCCCCGCCCTTCTCGCCGGAAATGTCCCGGAAAACGTGCCCGCAGGCCCCTTGCCCGCGGGCACTGCGTTTATCCCCTCGGTTACTCCTTGGAGGTGCAGAAGAAGGTGAAGGAACCGGTGGCCAGCAGCTTGCCGGTGGCCTCGTTGGTAATGTTCACATTGACAAGGCAGGTTTTTCTCCCCCGGTGAACCACGGCGGCCACAGCCACCGCCGTTCCCTCCTTAATGTTTGCAAGAAAGCTCATGGAGCTGTTCTGGGTGACGTAGGTCCGCCCGTCGGAATGGGCGGCGGAGCCGGTGGCACAGTCTGCCAGCGTGTACAGAGCGCCGCCGTGCAGCATCCCATAGGGATTGGTGCTCTCCGTGCGCAGCGTCAGGCGGCACTCCGCCCGGTCCTGCTCCAGCGTGCTCAGCTCAATAAAGTTATAGGTCATGAAACGGTTCTGCTGAATACGGTTGTTTTTAATCTCTTCCAGTGTGGACATGGGCGTTCTCCTCGTCTTTTTCTAAAATAATACGACTAGTCTACCACAGATAAAGGAAACTTTCCACACTTTCATAAAAGTGGTTGACAAACCGGAAAACCTGCATATAATAAACATATGAACAATCGTTCAATTGTTCATATGAAAGGAGAGCACGCCATGGAAGACCGCTATAACGTCGAAGCCTGCGACCTGCTCTGCGTTCACGAGGACGTGGTGAAAAAGGTCCGCAGCGAAATGCCCGACGAGGACGCGCTTTATGATCTGACGGAGCTGTTCCGCATTTTCGGGGATTCCACCCGCATCCGCATTCTGTATGTGCTCGGCGCGTCGGAGATGTGCGTTTGCGACATCGCGGCGCTGCTGGGGATGACCCAGTCCGCCATCTCCCATCAGCTTCGGGCGCTGAAAAACACGCGGCTGATCAAGTCCCGCCGGGAGGGAAAAACGGTGTTTTACGCGCTGGCGGACAGCCATGTGCGCACCATCATTGATCAGGGGATGGAGCACGTTTCCGAATGAGCTTGTCTTCCGCGCCGCCCAAGGGGACGGCGATAACATAATAATCTTCAGGAGGATTTTTGTATGAAAAAGCGTTTTGAGTTGACCGATCTGGACTGTGCCGCCTGCGCCGCCAAAATGGAAGACGCCATTAAAAAGATTGACGGTGTGAACGACGCGGCGGTCAGCTTTATGGCTCAAAAGCTTACTCTGGACGCGGAGGACGCGCGGTTTGACGCGATTTTGGACGAAGTGGTCCGCATCTGCCACAAGGTGGAGCCGGACTGCGTGATTAACCGCTGAGTCCGGGAAAACGGCGGACGTGCCCAAGGGACGCCCGCCGCCAAACGATTGCCGCCGCTTAAAAAACACGGCGGGCCGGAGGAGAAGATATTTGTATGAGTAAAAAACAGAAGAAAATGCTGTTTCGCATTCTGACCGCGGCGGTGCTGCTGATCGCGGTCCATTTTCTGCCCTTGACGGGGCTGGCGCTGGCACTTTGCTATCTGGTGCCCTATGGCATCATCGGGTGGGACGTTTTATGGCGCGCCGTGCGCAACATTGCAAACGGGCAGGTATTCGACGAAAATTTCCTGATGTCTGTTGCCACTGTGGGCGCGTTTGGCACCGGGGAATACGCCGAAGCGGTGTTCGTGATGCTGTTTTATCAGGTGGGTGAGCTGTTTCAGGACTATGCGGTGGGCAAGTCCCGAAAATCCATCGCCTCTCTCATGGACATCCGGCCCGACACCGCCAATGTGGAGCGGGAGGGCGTGATTACTCAGGAGGACCCGCAGGATGTGGCCGTGGGCGAAACGGTGGTGATTAAGCCCGGCGAGCGGGTGCCGCTGGACGGCGTGGTAAGCGAGGGAAGCTCCGTTCTGGATACCGCCGCCCTCACCGGCGAGGCCGTCCCCCGAGACGTGGGACCGGGAGACGCCATTCTCAGCGGCTGCGTAAATCTGCGGGGCGTGCTCCGGGTAAAGGTGACAAAGCCCGCGGAGGAATCCACGGTCTCAAAAATTCTTGAGATGGTGGAAAACGCCGGAGAGCGGAAGTCCCGCAGCGAAAGCTTTATCACTCGCTTTGCCCGGTACTATACCCCCGGTGTGGTGCTTGCGGCGGCGCTGATGTTTCTGCTGCCCACGCTGGCGCTGGCGGTGCTGCCCGCGCCCCCCGTGTTTCTCGCGGGGACTGGGTGGAGCGACTGGCTTCACCGGGCGCTGGTGTTTCTGGTAATCTCGTGCCCCTGTGCGCTGGTCATCTCCGTGCCGCTGAGCTTTTTCGGCGGCATCGGCGGCGCGTCCCGCAGCGGCATTCTGGTGAAGGGCGGAAACTATCTGGAGGCTCTGGCCGAGACAAAAACCGTGGTGTTCGACAAGACGGGCACCCTGACAAAGGGCGTGTTTTCCGTCTCCGCCGTCCATCCCGAGGAGGGGTATGCCAAAGAGCAGGTGCTGGAGTGGGCCGCGCTGGCGGAGCAGTTCTCCGACCATCCCATCGCCGGTTCCCTCCGGGCAGCCTGCGCCGCACAGATGGACCCCTCCCGTGCGAAAGACGTGGAGGAAATCTCCGGACACGGGGTCTGCGCCAGAATCGACGGACACAGAATCTGCGTGGGCAACGCCCGGATGATGGAGCGGGAAAGCGCAGGCTGGCTCCCCTGCGAGCTGCCCGGGACCATCGTCCATGTGACTGCCGACGGCTTTTACGCCGGGCATATCGTGATTTCCGATCAGATAAAGCCCGATGCGAAGGCGGCGATCGCCGACCTGAAGGCCAGCGGCGTTGAAAAGACTGTGATGCTCACGGGAGACGCGCAGGCGGTGGCCGCTGTGGTGGCGGCGGAGCTGGGGGTGGACGAATTCCACGCGGAGCTGCTGCCCGCCGACAAGGTGGAGCTGACGGAGCGGCTGCTCGCAGCCGGAAACGGAAAGCTGGCCTTTGTTGGAGACGGAATCAACGACGCGCCGGTTCTCACCCGGGCGGACATCGGCGTGGCCATGGGGGCCATGGGGTCCGACGCGGCCATTGAGGCGGCGGACATCGTCCTGATGGACGACCGCCCCGGGAAGCTGGCAACCGCCATGCGCATTTCCCGCAAAACCCTGCGCATTGTCCGCCAGAACATTGCCTTTGCGCTGGGGGTAAAGGCGCTGGTGCTGGTGCTGGGGGCTTTGGGTATGGCAGGTATGTGGGCTGCGGTGTTTGCCGATGTGGGCGTTTCCGTTCTTGCGGTTCTCAACGCCATGCGGGCCATGCGGGTAGAGCCTTCGCACGGCACGGCGGCTTAAGCCCGTCGCTGCGGCCCGTAAGCAAAATGGCAAAGCTTCCGGCTTTCTTAAACGTAAAGGCGCCGGTCCCGGATATTCCGGGGCCGGCGCTTTTTTGACCATACAATCAGGAAAAAACAGACTTAGGGCGTAACTGTGCCGTTTCCGTCGGAGCTTCCCTCGGAGGGGGCAGCGGGCGAGGCCTGTCTGGCAGAGGCAGAGCTGCCGTCCCGAAGCTTGCTGTGTATTTTCAGCATGGATTCGGTGGCCTGATCAAATTGCCGGACCTCCTGGAAATTCTCCACCAAATCGCTGTGCACCAGATCGCTGTAATCCTTCTTCGCATTTTTGGGATAGATGGCCCGGAGCAGAATGGGCGTCAGAATGGCGGACACCATCACCATCAGCACGATGGGCGCCAGAAACACGTCGGGCATCATGCCGCTGGCAATCCCCTTGTTGGCCACGATCAGCGCCACCTCGCCGCGGGATACCATGCCAACGCCGATGCGCAGGCTCTCCGCGTTGGTATAGTGGAACAGCTTTGCACCCAGACCGCAGCCAACCACCTTGGTAGCAATGGCAATCAGAATGGCTATCACCGACAACAGAACCACACTTGCGTCCATGGAGGAGAGCGCAACCTTCAGTCCCACGCTTGCAAAGAAGATGGGAGAGAGGAACATATAGGACAGGGTTTCGCACTGGGACTGCACATAGATGGCCCGAACGGTTTTGGCAATAATCAGTCCCGCGCAGAACGCGCCGATGATGTCCGCCACGCCGAAGACCTCTTCGGCGACATAGGCATACAAAAAGCAGAAGGCCACGGAAATCACGGCAAACCGCTTGCGGTTCCAGCGGGCGGAGACCATCCACTTTTGAATGCCCTTGTGGAGAAAAAGGCCCAAAACCAGCGATACCGCGAAAAACGCCGCAATTTTGATCAGCACGATCCACAGGCTCACACTGCCGGTGGAGGCGCCGGTAATCAGCGTCAGCAAAATCAGGCCCAAAATGTCGTCAATCAGCGCCGCGCCTAAAATTGCATTGCCGGAGCGGGTGGAAAGCTTGCCCATTTCCTTCAGCGTCTCCACGGTGATGGACACGGAGGTGGCGGTGAACACTGTGCCCACAAACATATGCTCCAGAGGGTTGCCTGCGGGGTTAAAAGTCGCCGCCAGCGCGTAGCCGCCGCCAAGCGGCACCAGTACGCCGATCAGGGCGATGAAAAACGCCGCCTTTCCGGATTTTTTCAGCTCGTCAATGTCCGTTTGCAGTCCCGCGCTGAACATCAGGAGAATGACGCCCAGCTCCGAAAGCATGGAAAGAAAGTCGCTGGGCTGCACTAAATTCAAAAGGCTGGGGCCCAAAAGCAAACCTGCGATTAAAGACCCCACCACCTCAGGCATATCCACCCGCTTGGACAGCATGCCGAAAAGTTTCGTCACCAGAATGATCAGTGCTACGTCCAGCACATACCGATAAGATTCCATTGTATTACAATCCCTCTTCCCCATGAATTCTAAATGAAAGCCGTTTTAGGCGGTTCGCACACATGATCGGCCCGGCGTTGTCCGGCCTTTGTCATGTTCTCTAAAAAGAACCGTGTCAACGAGACTAACACAAACCAACAAAAAAGTCCAGAGGGCGACGATGTTAAAATGCACAATTGTTGCGGAAAAATGAAAGAAAAATTATATATATTATATATAATTCTAAAAGTATTTAATGCTTTATTGCTTTTCAACAACTATTTTGCAGGAAATGATTCAAAAATGACACAGCAGGGATTTTTGTAAACCTGCCGCCGACGGCTTCGAAAAAGAGAAGCGGTTCTCCTTCTGTCGTCCAAGTAAAAGTCTCCCCGGATTTTTGCCGAAAATACAAAGGCACTCCCCACCCGATTGGGCGGAGAGTGCCTTTGCTGGAGCGGGCAACGAGGCTCGAACTCGCTACCTCCACCTTGGCAAGGTGGCGCTCTACCAGATGAGCTATGCCCGCGAAACAAGGATTATTCTAGCAAAGAACACTCTGCCTGTCAACTCTTTTTTACGGAATTTGCGAAATTCCCTCCGATTCCGCAGGACTCTCCTCCGGAGCGAGATTAAATTCAATCAGCTCCACGGACCCCTCCGCCGGGTAATAGGAGATGCTCCACTCCGGCGTGTGGGTCAGTTCCCGCTCCACACGAAGCGCTTCCACCGTCTGATTGACCCCGGCCCGGTCCTCTGTCCTCCAATAGCCCACGCGAACCGCCAGCTCCGTTTTGCCATCGTCCAGCGCCGCCTCCAAAAGGCTTTGCAGCGCGGCCGCGCTGGTGGCGTTGACGATGGAGGCGATCTGCTCCGCCGTGCGGCGGTAGCCAAGCTGAACGGACAGCTCGTAATACCCCCTCTGAACGGTAGAGGAGGAGGTAATGTATTCGAGGGCGTAGCTGCCAAGGGCTGTCTCCTGCTGGACCTCGGCGGCGGCCTTTTCCAGCGCGTCGGCAACGCTCACGCTGTCATTATAGCTGTAAAACCGGATAACCGCCTGATCCGTGTGCCTTCCGATGAGAAGCATCAGGTCGTTGACGATATCCTGATAGTTTTCCGCCCGCAGGGTGCCGGTGGCCTCGCTCTCCCAAAATTTGTTGGAGTGGGGCTCCGCCGTGCTGTATTCCCGGTCCAGAAGGGAGGCGCAGCCGGTGAGCAAAACGCACAGCGCCAGCAACAAGCACAGTTTTTGTTTCATCCGTCCGCGCCTCCCTTCCGGTTTGGTTTTTATGCGGGATACCGGTATTTTTTGTAAGCTTGCAACGACGTTTTCCGGGCCTGCTTAATAGCCCAGGTCTTCGTCAATGAGAATGACCTCCGTCTCCATGCCGCTCATAGGCCGCCACAGCACCGCAAGGCCCCGGCAGATGCGCTCGGGGGTTTTGCAGTCGTAGCATTTGTCGCCCTTGACGGCGCAAGGGGTTTTCTTCTCCAGACGCTGGGCGTTTTTCGGCGCGGCGATGTTCCGGGCGCGCCACAGGGCCTCGTCGTAAGTAGCCGCCAGCTTGTTGCGGCCTGCCACCAGATAGAGCTTTTCGTGGCCGTAGAGCATGGAGGCCACCCGGTTTCCGTTGCCGTCGATGTTGATGAGGGTTCCGTCCTCGTCCAGACCGTTGACGGAGGAGAGGTATACCTGTGCCGTTGCCGCCTCGCCGGTGGAAACGGGGGTGTCCTTCCAGTGCCAGTGCACGCTGTTGTGAGACGCAAGCCGCTCGTACACACCCATCTCCCGCAGGGTGATGGAGCCGCCGAAGCCCACCGTTTTACCGTCGATGGCCCCGTCGAGATAGTCCGCCGCCTCGGCCCCCGTTTCAAACAGACGAACGGAAAAACCCCGCTCCTCCAGATTTTTCGCCGCTTTCTTCAGATCCGCCATATTATAGATCCTCCTTCTTGTATTCCCCAAATCCCTCGCCCAGCACATCGTAGGCGTTGCAGACAATCATAAATGCGCGGGGGTCCGCCTCGTGGACAATGCGCTTCATCTCCACAATTTCCCGCTGCTTAAAAGCAACCAAAAGCACCTGCTTTTCATCCCCGGTATAAGCGCCGGAGGCAGTGAGCAGCGTCACGCCCCGATCCCGCTCCAGAATGGCGTCGGCTGTTTTGCGCCAGCTGTCGGAGATGATATAGGCCACCTTTGATTCGTCCAGCCCATAGAGGATTTTATCAATGACCACAGTGGAGACAAACAGAGCCACCAAACCATACAGCGCGGCATTGATGCTGCCAAATACCGCCGCCACCAGCGCCAGCACCACAAAGTCGGGAATCAGCATCAGCCGGCCCATGGGGAGCCAGGGGAACTTCAATCCCAAAAGCCGGGCGATCACGTCCGTGCCGCCGGTGGTGGCCCCCTGAGTGAAAACCAGCCCCATACCCACGCCCATCATGGCCCCGCCCACAAGGCAGGCCAGCATGGTGTCCATGGGCTGGAATTTGTACAGCAGGGCAATCCCGTCGATGGCAAGAGAGCTGACCACCATCGAAAACAGGGAGGAAATCAGAAGATGCCGCCCGATGAGCTTCCAGCCAAGGAAGAACAGCGGAATGTTTAATATCGCCGTCACAATGCCCACAGAGGCCCAGGGCAGCAGGACGTTGATGACCTGGGCAAGGCCCGTCAGGCCGCCCATGCCGATTTGATTGGGCTCAAAAAACCAATCAAAAGACAAGGCAAAGATCACGCAGCCCAGCGCCATAATTCCGTAGCTTTTCAACGTTTTTTTAACAATATAAACCGTCTCCCTTCATCCGCGCCTCCTGCCGGGCCTTAAAAAGCCCGGCGCATTGAGCATCAATCCAGCAGTCCCATCTGCTTTTCCTCGCAGTCCTCCTCCCGAAGCAGCGCTCCGGCGGCGGGCACCGCCCGCACGCGATAGCGGCTGTGATTCACAACGGCGCTCTCCTCCAACAAAACCGCCCGTTCCAAGTGGTACTTGGGCTTCATAGTCATCACCGCCACGCCCTGGGTAGAGCGGGTGGTTTTTGGAGAGAGCAGCGCGGTGTTAAAAATTAAAACACGGGGTTCATTGGAATAAACCGCCAGCTCCTCCTCCCGGTCCAGCCGCAGGATGGAGGACAGGGGCGACTTGTCGGAATAGGCCCCCGTCAGCTTTCGGCGGTTGGAGGTGGTCTGATAAGCCGAGAGATTCACCCGGGCCGCCTTGCCGTTTTCAAAAAAGAACAGCAGCGCGCCTGCATAGTCCCCGGGCAGGCAGGCAAAGACCGGGCTTTCCTCCCCGTCCATCCCCAGCTTCGAGGGAAGATAATCCCCCAAAACGCTGGCCTTGGCGTCGTCAAAGTCGCTGATGCGGCACTTGTAGACTTGGCATTTGTCGGTGAAGAACATAATTTCCGATGCGTTGGTGGTTTCAAAGGACTGGCGCAGCGCGTCCCCGTCCTTGAATTTCTGCTCGCTGTTCATCCGCAAAGAGGCGGGAATAATCTTTTTGAAGTACCCCTCCCGGGAGAGAAACACGCTCACCGGGTAATCCTCCACCTGCTCCTCCTCGTGGAAGTCCTCCACCTCATGGCCGTAAATAATCGCGGTGCGGCGGGGTTGGCCGTACTTCTTTGCCACCTCCTCCAGCTCGTCGATAATTACTTTCTTGATGCGCCGGGGGCTTTCCAGCAGATCCTCCAAATCCGTAATCTCGTCCTGCAAGGCGTCGGTTTCCTGCACCCGCTTTAAAATATACTCCTTGTTGATGTTCCGCAGACGGATTTCCGCCACATATTCCGCCTGAATCTGGTCGATGCCGAAGCCAATCATCAGGTTGGGGATGACCTCGGACTCCTCCCCCGTCTCCCGGATGATTTTGATGGCCTTGTCAATGTCCAGCAGAATCCGCCGCAGGCCCTTGAGCAGGTGCAGCTTTTCCTTTTTCTTCCCCAAAACAAAGAGCACTCTCCGGCGAACGGACTCCCGCCGCCAGGCGCACCACTCCTCCAGCAGTTCTCGCACGCCCAGAACCTTTGGCATACCGGTGATGAGAACGTTGAAGTTGCAGCTGCACGTATCCTGCAAGGAGGTCATTTTAAAGAGCCGGGCCATCAGCCGGTCCGGGTCCGTGCCCCGCTTGAGGTCGATGGTAAGCTTCAGGCCGGTGCGGTCCGTCTCGTCCCGCATGTCGGCAATTTCCTTGATTTTTCCGGTCTTAATCAGTTCCGCCACCTTGTCGAGAATTGCCTCGATGCTGGTGGAGTAGGGAATTTCGTAAATCTCAATCAGGTTTTGGTCCTTAATATAGCGCCATTTCGCCCGGACCTTCACGCCGCCCCGGCCGGTGCGGTAAATCTCTTCCAGCGCCGCCGGTTCGCAGATCAGCTCGCCGCCGGTGGGAAAATCCGGGGCCAGAAGGGTATCCGTCAGGGTGCAGTCCGGGTTTTTAAGATAGGCGGCGGTGGTGTCGCACACTTCTTTTAAATTGAACCCGCAGAAC
>JAEWML010000044.1 GCA_023393155.1 Bacillota bacterium | reverse complement strand
GGGTAGAGGCTTTTTCCGCGTCGGCTGCGGGACACTCCACAATCAGCTCATCGTGGACCTGAAGCACCAGCCGCGCCTGGGTCAGCTCCGCCTTCAGCCGCTTCCACACGGCAATCATGGCCAGCTTCATGACATCCGCAGCCGTCCCCTGGATGGGCATGTTCAGCGCCACCCGCTCACCAAAGGAGCGGAGATTAAAATTACTGGAGGAAAGCTCCGGCAAATCCCGGCGGCGATGGTACAGCGTTTCCACGTAGCCGTCCGTCCGGGCCTGCTCCACCACGCGGTCCATATAGGCCCGCACGCCGGGGAAGGTGGCAAAGTACGCGTCCATATACGCCTTGGCCTCCTTCTGGGTAGTTCCGATGTCCTGGCTGAGGGAGAAAGCGGAGATGCCATACACAATGCCGAAGTTCACGGCCTTGGCCCGGCGGCGCATCTCGTGGGTCACGTCTTTGCGCTCTACACCGAAAACGCGGGAGGCGGTTTCCGCATGGAAATCTCCCCCGGAGAGGAAGGCGGCGCGCATTCCCTCGTCGCCGGAGATGTGGGCCAAAAGCCGCAGCTCAATCTGGGAATAGTCCGCGTCCACCAGCACGTTGCCCGCTTCGGGGACGAACATCCGGCGAATTTCGCTGCCAAGGTCCGTCCGGGTGGGAATGTTTTGCAGGTTCGGCTCCGTGGAGGACAGTCGCCCGGTGGCGGTGACGGTCATTTGAAAGCTGGTGCGCACCCGTCCGTCCGGGTCCAGAGCCTTTAAAAGCCCGTCGGCATAGGTGGATTTCAGCTTGGTAAGCTGGCGGTATTCCAGCACCGCGTCTGCAACGGGGTGCTCTCCCCGCAGCTTTTCCAGCACGTCGGCGTTGGTGGACCAGCCGGTTTTTGTCTTTTTTCCGTGGGACAGGCCCAGACGGTCGAACAGGACCTCACCCAATTGCTTGGGGGAGTTGATGTTAAATTCCCCGTCCGCCAGTCGGTAAATGTCGGATTCCAGCTCCTCCGCCCGGCGGCTCAGAAGCCCGCCGAAGTCGGACAGGGCCTTGGAGTCCACCCGGCAGCCCGCCAGCTCCATCTCCGCAAGGCAGCGGCACAGGGGCAGCTCGATCTCCTCAAACAGCTCCCACTGCCCCCGCTCCCGCAGCTTTGGCTCCAGCGCGGAATACAGCGCGTCCACGGCGGCGGCGTGACTGCAAAAGGCCGCTTCCGCCGCCGCCCGGTCCCCCAAAAGGGCAAAGGCGTCGGGGTCCAGATGCAGGGGCTTTGGAAGCTCGTCGTTGAAATAGAAGACAAACAGCCGTCCCAAGTCATAGCTCCCGGCGGTGGCGACCAGCAGATAGGCGGCCAGTGCCGTGTCGAAGATAAAGCCTTCGGCGGGCAGGCCGTTTGCGAGAAGCAGCCGCATCAGGTCCTTTACGTTGTGAGAGACTTTTTTAATGCTGCCGGAGAACAGGGAAGAGAGGAGTGCGTTCCAGTTTCCCTGATAGCGGTCGAAAAACAGCTCCGCCGTCACGGCGGTGCCGCCCCCCGTTTCGCAGCAGACCACCACGCCGGTGAGGTCCGGCAGGGCCAGCAGGGACACATGGTCCGCACAGCGCCAAAGCTCCAGCAGCTCTCCCGCCTTCACGGTCGTTTCCACCTGCTCCACCGTGACGGTAACGGCTTTTTCGCCATCGGCAGGAGCGGAAGGCTCCTGCCGGAGGCCAAACCGCTCGATGAGCTTGGAAAATTCCAGTTTTAAAAACAGGGGATAGGCTTCGGGTCCCGGAGCCTTGGACGCGTTTGCCGTTGGGTCAAAGTCCAGCGGCGCGTCTGTTGCGATGGTGGCCAGCCAATAGGAGTGGCGGGCAGATTCTTCCCCCTCTGTCAGCCGCTTTAGGGCGGCGGGCTTTGCGTCAATCTCCGGCAGCTTTTCATAAATCGCGTCAATGGAGCCGTATTTTTGAATCAGGGCCATGGCGGTCTTCTCTCCCACGCCGGGAACGCCGGGAATGTTGTCGGAGCTGTCGCCCATCAGGGCCTTTAAATCAATCATGTGGATGGGGTCGAAGCCGTATTCCTCCCGGAAAGACCCCGGGGTCATGTCTTTGGTGGTGGTCTGGCCCATGCGGGTGGAGACCAGCTTCACTTTTGTCTTTTCCGTGATGAGCTGAAGGGAGTCCTTGTCCCCCGTCACCACCACGCAGTCCCAGCCCGCGGCCTCACATCGGCGGGACATGACGCCCAGCCAGTCGTCGGCCTCCCAGCCCTCCGCTTCATAGCGGGGGATGTTCAGCGCGTCCAAAACCTCTTTTAAAACCGGAACCTGCATTTTAAGCTCCTCCGGCATGGGCTTGCGGGTGGCCTTGTAGTTCTCGTCCGCCTTGTGGCGGAAGGTGGGGGCGTGGAGATCGAACGCGACGCAGACAGCGTCGGGCTTTTCCTCGTCCCGCAGGCGCAGAAGGGTGGTCAGGAATCCGTAAATCGCGTGGGTGTACAGCCCGTCCCGGGTGGTGAGGGGGCGGATGCCGTAATAGGCGCGGTTTAAAATGCTGTTACCGTCGATGGCCATGAGCTTCATAGAGGGGGCCTCCGCTCTTTTGATTTTACGGCCGCGCTTTGCGCGCCGAAGCTGTCTAAAACCATAGTATACCGCATTTTTCCCATGGTGGCAACCGTTATGAGTTTTCCCCGGGAGAAAAAGCCCCGGCGGGAGAGCGCTTTGCAGCCGGGTGCAGCCGGAAAAAGCGAGAAGAAAACAGCGGGCGTTTTTTCCAAAAACGCAAAAGAGGAAAAATACTCTTGAAATCCCCTAATTCCTATGGCAAAATAGGAGAAAGACGGGAGGTGCGCCATGAAAATATCCACGAAGGGCCGCTATGCACTGCGGCTGATGATGGACCTCGCCTGCCGCCCGGGCAGTGATCCGGTGGCGTTGAAGGACGTGGCAGAGCGGCAGGAGATTTCGCTGAAATATCTGGAGCAGATTGTGGGCCTTTTGGGCAAGGCGGGATTTGTCCGCAGCGTCCGGGGCCCGCAGGGGGGCTATCGCCTCTCCCGCGCGCCGGAGAACTATACAGTGGGGGAGATTCTCCGCCTGACGGAGGGGAGCCTTGCCCCGGTGTCCTGTCTGGAGGATGCGGAAAACCTGTGCGAGCGGTGCAGCCAGTGCGGGACTGTGGATTTCTGGTCCGGCCTGTACGCGGAGATCAACCGGTATATCGACAGGTTTTCTCTGGCGGATCTGGTGGCGGCGGAGCAACGCAAGGCACAAATATAGAAACAGCGTAAAAATAGAAAGTAGCAGCCTGCCGGAGGTATTCGGCAGGCTGCTGGTGTATATACGCGTTGCGTCAGACAAATTTGATGTCCATTTCCTCCGTGTCGAACACGGCGGTGCAGTTGTGGGCGATGGTTTCGATATTCCGGATGGCGCTGCCGATGGTCAGCCGCACGCCGGGGTAGACCGTGCCTCCTTCAAGGCGACACTGGTGTAGCCGGCTCAACGCTTCCATCAGCTCCTGCTGACGGGCCAGCAGCTTTTTTTCCCGCTCGGTCATCTGCACCAGACTGCCGTGGGCCGCCTGAATTTCCGCAGCGGAGCGGCGGTCCTCCTGGCCCTGCTCCTCCATCCGTTTTTTTAAGTACATGGCCCGCTTGAGCAGCTCTGAGGCTTTGTCCCGCAGGGACGCCAGCTCCTTCTGGTTTGTGTGCAGCTCTTCCCGGATTTCAGGCTGGACGCCCAGCGTAATTTCCGTGGCCCGACCGGACTGGGAACCGATGGAGTTGGCCTTAATGCGGTTGACGGCCACCACCTGCCCGCCGATGATGCTGCCCCGGCTGCCCGAGGCCACCACCGAATCGCTGCAAAAAATGCGGGAGGTGAGAATGTAGTCGGATTCCAGACACTCCGCGTAAACCGTGCAGTTTTCAAGATGCCTTGCCCGCACGTGCTTCCCCCGGATGACGGCCTGGCTGTTGCCGGATACGCCCGCGGAGATTACCAC
>JAEWML010000039.1 GCA_023393155.1 Bacillota bacterium | reverse complement strand
GTATGAGGAGCCTGTGGTAGGCTTTATGAACTCCTGCACGCTGGTGAGCGGCATTGTCACGCCCCTCGTGACAAAGCTCGCCTTAGGCTATGGCAACGAGAAGGAGCAGGGGCCGGAGGGCTTTCGGAAAAACAACGTGTTTGCCTCGGAGCTGACGGGTCCCCTTCTTGTGAAAAACCCGCCCCTTCTGCGCCATGTGATCTCGGCCATTTACAACCGGCGGGGCGAGGAGCTGCCCGAGCTCCCCATTTACCGAATGGAGGAGGAGGCCTATGCCACCGCCTGCCGGGAGCTTTTGGCCCGGCTTGAAGCCGACAAAGCACACTGAAACCCTTTTGCCGGACTACGTTGCGCACCCGCCGTCCCATGAGACGGCGGGTGCGCTGTTTTTCCGGAAAACCCTTTTCCCTATTTTTGGAAAAGCTGTTGTAAAAAAGATACCAGGGTACTATAATGAAGCCATCCCCCCCTGGGAATATTTTAAAGGAGGCTGAAGGATGAAACGGAAGAAACTATCGGCGCTGCTTCTGGCTCTGGTGATGGCGGTGAGTTTGTCTGTCCCCGCTCTGGCGGCGGAGGATACCCGAACCCTTACCATTCTCCAGACCAGCGACCTGCACGGCATGGTCAATCCCTTCGACTACGCGTCCAATAAGGAGAGTAAAACCAGCATGGCCCACGCGGCGGCCATCATCGCGGCGGAACGAAAGGCCGACCCCAAGCTGCTTCTCATTGACACCGGCGACTCCACCCAGGCCAACTACATTCAGGAGTTCAGGACTGAAACGCCGCACCCCATGATCGACGCGCTGAACTATCTGGATTACGACGCGTGGACTCTGGGCAATCACGAATTTAACTTTGAGTTTAAATACCTGACCAAGGAGATTCAAGACTTTCAGGGCGTCACTCTGGCAGGTAACATCTACCGAAAGGACGGCGCCCGCTGGCTGGACGCCTATCACATCTTTGACATGGACGGCGTGAAGGTGGCGGTGTTCGGCATCGACGCGCCCCACATCCCCATCTGGGAAAAATCCGACCCTACCCGCTATGACAACATGACCTTCACCACCCCCATGGAGGAAACGGGCAAAATTCTCACCGAGCTGGAGGGGAAGGCCGATGTGATCATCGGCTCCGTGCACTACGGGCTGGACGGCGAATACGGCGCCGAGGGTGTCCGGGAGGTTGCCGAGACTTACGGCGACCGGATCGACGCGCTGTTTATCGGCCATGCCCACGCCGTGGTAGACGAGACGATCAACGGCGTTCCCGTGCTGGAGCCCGGCTCTAACGGGCAGTATGTCTCCAAGGTAACTCTTTCCCTGACAAAAAAGGACGGCGGGTGGGATGTGACGAAGGCCGACGGCGACCTGCTCGACTGCTCCGCCGCGACGCCCGACGCCGCGTTTTTGAAGCGGTTTAAGGCGCTTGACGACAAGAGCAAGGCCCTGGCCTCCAAGGCAGTGGGCGAAGTGGGCGAGACGTTCCTGGACCCCGTGGAGCTGCTTCCCGGCATCCCCACCGCGATTTTGCAGGACAATCCTGTTGTGGATCTCATTAACAAGGTGCAGATGGAAAACGCCAAGGCGGACGTGTCCCTGGCGGCCCTGTTCGACGCGGGCTCCAACCTGGAAAAGGGCCCCTTCCTGAATCGGGACAGCGTGAAGATTTACAAGTATGACAACACGCTTTACGGCGTGAAGGTCACCGGCAAGCAGCTCAAGGCCATTATGGAGCGGCAGGCGGGCGACTTCTTCAACCAATATGTCCCCGGTGACGTGACCATCAGCTTCAACCCCAATATCCGGATGTACAATTACGACGAGTTTGCGGGAGTGAGTTACGAGATCAACATTTCCAAGCCTGTCGGCTCCCGCATCCAGAACGTCACCTATCAGGGCAAGCCTCTGGCGGACGACCAGACCCTGGTGCTGGCGCTGAACAACTACCGCTACGGCGGGTTGGTCACCGCGGGGCTTTTGAACGAGTCCGACGTGGTGTATGAGGGCGGCGCGGTTCGGGATATGATCACCGAATACGTGGCCGGTCTGAAAACCCCTCTGATGCCCCAGTGCGACAATAATTGGAAGATCACGGGCGTGGATCTGGGAGACCCCCAGAAGGAACTGATCTATGAGAAGGTGCGCTCCGGCGAGCTCACCGTCCCCACCTCCGAAGATGGGCGCACCCCCAACGTGGCTTCCTTAAACGGCCCCGCCCTGCGGGCGGCGGGCAAGCTGCCCGCCATTGCCGGAGAGAAGCCCGTTACCCCCGCGCCGCAGCCCGAGCCTGTCAACCCCTCCGGCCCGGTGGACGCCGACCAGAGCTACACGGTAAAGGCCGGCGACTGCCTGTGGAGCCTCGCTCAGAAGTTTTACGGCAAGGGAACCAAGTGGGTCGTGATTTACCAGCGCAACATTGCCACTGTCAAAAACCCGAATGAGCTTCAAATTGGCCAAATTCTGGCCATTCCCGCCGCTTAAAAATTTCATGCCTTATGCGAGGGAGAGGAGACGACCGGCGGAGCGAAGAGCTGCCCGAACAACTCCCCGTCTACCGGATGGAGGAGGCGGCCTATGCCACCGCCTGCCGGAAGCTTTTGGCCTGGCTTGAAGCCGATAAAGCGCACTGAAAACAGGCTGCGGATGTGTCCGGGGACACATCCGCAGCCTGCTTTATGTCCACCTGCGGTGAAAATACCTCTTGACGAAATTTTCCTCCTGCGTTATACTTCCATGCGTTCCATTAAAAAGTGGTCGGAATGCACAAAGCAATCGTTTTCAAATTGTTAAATTGACTAAACAAGCTCTCTGGGATAGAGATTTGAAACAATTCCGTATTCTTCCACACTTAGATACCCATACTTGTTTAGAACGTTGCTTTGCCGGACCCGAACAGAAAGGAAGAAACCAAATGGAAACAATTCTGGGTTACTTCGGAACCTATACCCCCGCGGCGGACGGAGCGATTGCCGCCTTCAAATTTGAATACCTCACCTCGCTGGGCTTTGCCGCCATTGTCATCTTTTGGGGCCGCGCCATGGTGGGGCATTCCAAACTTCTCCGCAAATACGCAATTCCCGCTCCCGTGGTTTCCGGCCTGCTTTTCTCGCTGATCATTGCCCTGATTAAAATTTCCGGGGCCATGGCCTTTTCCTTTGACACAAAGGTGGTACAGGACCTTTGCCAAAATCTGTTTTTCCTGTGCGTGGGCTTTGGCTTTAGTTGGAAGATGATCCGCCACGCGGGCGGAAAGCTCTGCGCCATGATTGCCATTGCCGCCTGCCTGTTGATTACGCTGCAGGATTTGCTGGGCGTGGCCGTGGGCAACCTGATCGGCCTGCATCCCCTGCTGGCGCTTCAGTGCTCTTCCTCCGCCATGTCCGGCGGCGTGGGCACCGCCTCCGCCTTCGGCCCCATTTTTGAGGGCATGGGCGCGCCCGACGCCACCACCGTGGGCATTGCCGCCGGGACGATGGGCAACATTATGGGCTCCTTAATCGGCGGCCCCGTGGCCGCGTTTCTTATCCGCCGCCACGGCCTGAAATCCGACCCTAACGACAGGCCCGAATCCGTGGCTTCCGGGCAGGAGCCCCGGCTGGACAACGGCCGCATGATCTCCATGTTTGCCATGTGCCTGCTGCTGGCCGCGCTGGGCATGCCCATTTATATGCTGCTGGACAGCATTCCCCGGATTGAAATGCCCAAGTTTATCGGCTGTCTGATTGCCGGCGCCATTGCCCGCAATGTGATGGAGGGCTTTCACATCAAGTTCTACGTCCCCGAGGTGGAGGCCATTGAGCACATGTTCCTGGAGCTGTATCTGGCGCTGGTGCTGATGACCATTGACATCACAAAGCTGGCTTCCGTGGCCGGGCAGATGGGCGTGATTCTGCTGGCGCAGGCGGTTTTGATGGCCCTGTTTGGCATTTTCATCTCCTATAATATGTTTGGCCGGAATTACGGCGCGGCAGTGATGACCGCGGGCAACTGCGGCTGGGGCTGCGGCTCCGGGCCCAACTCCGTGGCAAACGAAAAGGCGGTGATGGACCAGTACGGCTGGCACAATGTGGCGTGGGTGCTTTACCCCTCCTTTGCCGTGCTGATCGACGACATCTACAACCCCATTTTTCTCTCCCTGTTCGGCAGCTTCCTCGTGCGCTGAGGGCAGATGGCTTTCGTTATTTTCCTCTCTTAAACTTTCAAAAGGAGACGCCCGGGCGGGCGTCTCCTTTTAATTTTTAAGCGCGCTTTTTAGGATGTGGCTGCCGCCCCGAAAGCACAGCAGTATCCTGCTTGCCCCGGGGTTTTACCACAAAAAGTTTTCCTGAAAAACTTGCCGCTTTTCATTAAAAATTCCCTGATATACCGGTTTTCCTTTCTTGACAGGTTAATCGTTTACCAGTATAATGACTGCGGAATTCAACAACAGAATCCCCCGGCCCGTCTGTTTTGAAAAACGCAGGAAAGGAAGCGTTCATATGATTTATTCCGCCGAAGTGCAGCATATGTGCCCTGTGGCCAAGGGCGCGTATCACGGCCCGGCGCCCATCCCTCAGGAGGGAAAGTGGGTGCAGGCCAAGGAAGTGAAGGATATCTCGGGACTGACCCACGGCGTGGGCTGGTGCGCCCCCCAGCAGGGGGCCTGCAAGCTGACGCTGAACGTGAAGGAGGGCGTGATTGAAGAGGCTCTGGTGGAAACCATCGGCTGCTCCGGCATGACCCACTCCGCCGCCATGGCCTCTGAAATTCTGGTGGGCAAGACCATTTTGGAGGCGCTGAACACCGATCTGGTGTGTGACGCCATCAATACCGCCATGCGGGAGCTGTTTTTGCAAATTGTCTACGGCCGCAGCCAGACCGCCTTTTCCGAGGGAGGCCTGCCCGTGGGCGCGTCCTTGGAGGACCTTGGCAAGGGCCTGCGGTCCCAGATCGGCACCATGTTCGCAACCCGGGAAAAGGGTCCCCGCTATATGGAAATGGCCGAGGGCTATGTCACCCGCGTGGCACTGAATCAGGACAGCGAAATCGTGGGCTACGAGTTTGTGAATCTCGGCAAAATGATGCAGTCCGTGAAAAAGGGCGTAGACGCAAACGAGGCGCTGGAGAAGGCCAAGTCTCATTACGGCCAGTTTGAAAACGCCGCCAAGTATATCGACCCCCGCGAAGAATAAGAAAGGAGGACAGAAAAATGGCTCTGTTTGAAAGCTACGAAAGAAGAATTGAGAAAATCAACGCTGTCCTCAAAGAGTACGGCCTCGGCTCTGTGGAGGAGTGCCGCAAGCTCTGTCAGGACGCGGGGTTTGACCCCTATGAGATTACCAGAAGCATTCAGCCCATCTGTTTTGACAACGCCTGCTGGGCCTATTGCGTGGGCGCGGCCATCGCGCTGAAAAAGGGCGTGACCACCGCCGCAGAGGCCGCCGAAGCCATCGGCGTAGGCCTGCAGGCCTTCTGCATTCCCGGCTCCGTGGCAGAGGACCGCAAGGTAGGCCTTGGTCATGGCAATCTGGGCGCCATGCTGCTGCGGGACGAGACAAAGTGTTTCGCGTTTCTCGCGGGACACGAGTCCTTTGCCGCGGCGGAAGGTGCCATCGGCATCGTGCGCAACGCCAACAAAGCCCGGAAGAAGCCTCTGCGGGTCATCCTCAACGGCCTTGGCAAGGACGCGGCGCAGATCATCAGCCGCATCAACGGCTTCACCTACGTGCAGACCCAGTTTGACTACTACACCGGCGAGCTGAAGATTGTCCGGGAGGTCCGGTATTCCGAGGGGGAGCGGGCCAATGTCCGCTGCTTCGGCGCGGACGATGTGCGCGAGGGCGTGGCCGTCATGCACCACGAGGGGGTGGACGTGTCCATCACCGGCAACTCCACCAACCCCACCCGGTTCCAGCATCCCGTGGCGGGGACCTATAAGAAGGAGTGCAACGAGCAGGGGAAGAAATACTTCTCCGTGGCCTCCGGCGGCGGCACGGGCCGCACGCTGCATCCCGACAACATGGCCGCCGGCCCCGCCAGCTACGGCATGACAGACACCATGGGCCGGATGCACTCGGATGCCCAGTTTGCCGGTTCCAGCTCCGTCCCCGCCCATGTGGAGATGATGGGCTTCCTCGGCATGGGCAACAATCCCATGGTCGGCGCAACCGTCGCCGTCGCTGTTGCCGTCGCAGAGAGCAAAAAATAAGAAAAAAGCTGATTTCCGCAACTTTTTAAGGCATAATGAACCACCCGATTCCATGCGGAATCGGGTGGT
>JAEWML010000031.1 GCA_023393155.1 Bacillota bacterium | reverse complement strand
CCTCCACCTCGGCAAAGGAGCAGCCGAAGGAATAGGCGTTGGTGCGGATGCTGGCGGTGGTTTCGGCGGTGATGTGGTGGCTGTCCTCCACGGAGTACAGCGCCTCCAAGGCCAAGTCTCCCAGCGTTTTCAAAATCCGCCCGTCAGGCTTGCGGACGATGTTGCCGTCTACCAAATCCAGATTGGAAACCGGCATACGGGTTTGGTCGTGGGCAATCTGCAAAATCCGGTCCCGCAGGGCAAGTCCGGTCTGCATGATGGAAAAGCCGCCGATATAGGTTTGCCGGGAGGCGTAGGCACCCGTGCCGAAGGGGGTGATGTCGGTGTCCTGCGTGGAGACAGCGTGAACGTTTTCCACCGGGATGCCCACCGCGTCGGCCACCATCTGGGAATAGGCGGTGTCGCAGCCCTGGCCGATTTCCGTCTCGCCGGTCTGGAACTGGAGGGACCCGTCCTGATTCAGCACCATCCGGCAGGAGGAGCTCTCCATGGAGATGGGCCACACGGCGGTGTTGTACCAGAACACCGCGCAGCCGATGCCCCGGCGGATAGGGCCGGTCTGGCGTTTATATTCCTCGTATTTGCGCTGAAAGTCGATATAGGCCATGCCCTTGTCCATGCACTGGTTAAAGGTGTCGGTATACAGCTCGTTTTTGGAGAAGGCGTCTACATACCCGACAGGCATCAGGTGGGCTCGGCGGTAAGCCACCGGATTCTGGCCCACCGCCTTTGCCACGTCCTCGATGTGACTCTCCCCGGCGAACATAGCCTGGGGAATACCATAGCCCCGCATGGCGCCTGCGGCGGGCCGGTTGGTGTACACCGACCAGGCGTCGCACTCCACGTTGTCGCAGGGGTAGAGCTGGGGAAAGGCGCCCATGCCCTTGGCCACCACGCCGTGGCCGTGGGAGGCGTAAGACCCCTGATTGGAAAACGCCTCGAACTTCCGGGCCACAAGCGTTCCGTCGGGACGGACCCAGGAGATGATGTGGGTGCGGATGGCGTGGCGGACGCGGTTGGAGACAAACGTCTCCTCCCGGGTGCACTCCAGCTTTACAAGCCGCCCGCCAACCATGGAGCTAAGCCATGCGCACAGCGGCTCGTACAGCGCGTCCTGCTTGTTGCCGAAGCCGCCGCCAATATAGGGCTTGATGATGCGGACCTTGCCCCAGGGAATCCCCATGGCCTGTCCCACTACCCGGCGGACAATGTGGGGAATCTGGGTGGAGGAAACCACCACCATCCGGCCCGACTCTTCATAGGCAAAGCAGCCGTGGTTTTCAATGTGGCAGTGCTGAACGGTGGGGGTGTCGTACCAGCCCTCGACCTTGATAAGGCCCGGTTCCTGGATGGCGGACTGATAGTCGCCACGGCGGATCTCGGTGTGGGCAAGGATGTTGCCGGGGTAGTTTTCGTGAATCTGGGGCGCGTCCGGCTCCATGGCCTTCTGCGGGTCCAGCACGAAGGGAAGCTCCTCGTATTCCACCTTGATGGCTCGGATGGCCTGCATGGCCGCCACCTCGTCCTCCGCCACCACGGCGGCCACGTCGTCTCCGTAGTACCGCACATGTTGGTTCAAAAGCTTCCGGTCCGCCACGTCCTGATGATGGGGGTCCATGGACCAGGGGTGGCCAGCGGTAGGGAAGGGGATGTCCGGCACGTCAAAGCAGGTGAAGATTTTCACCACGCCGGGGATTCCCTCGGCCTCGCTGATATCAACGGACTTCACGTATCCGTGGGCGATGGAGCTGTGTTTGATCTTTGCGATCAGGGCGGAGCCGTCGCACAAATCATCCATGTATTTTGCACGGCCCGTGGCCTTTTCGTATGCGTCCACGCGCACGATGCTTTTGCCGACGCTTTTGCTCATGGTTTGGCCTCCTTTTTATTAACTGAACCGTTTCCGCACTCTTGACTGGTCGTGGGAAAAGTGGATATACTATGGAGTAATATAAAAAACCAAAACGAAGTTTGGGGGTTCCCGTATGAAAAAACCGGGCTGTGTGGTGCTGGCGGCTGGAAACGCCAGCCGCTTTGGCAAAAATAAGCTGGAGGCCGCGCTGGACGGACGCTCTTTGATTCTGCGTTCTCTGGAGACGGTTCCTACGGAGTGCTTTTCCTCCGTGGTGGTGGTCACCCAGTATCCGGACGTTCTGAAGCTGGCGGGGGAGTTTCACTTCGCCGCCCTGCACAACGACAGGCCGGAGCTGGGGCTGAGCCGTTCTCTTCAGTTGGGGCTTACGGCGCTGCGGGATTGCACCGCCGTGTGCTTTCAGGTGTCGGACCAGCCGCTTCTGCGGCGGGAATCCGTGGCCGCGCTGGTGAATTTCTGGCGCGAGAAGCCTGAAAAGCTGGCCGCCCTTTCCCACGGCGGCGTCCGGGGCAACCCCTGCATCTTTCCTGAGAAATTCTATCCCGAGCTGATGGAGCTTTCCGGCGACGTGGGCGGCGCGGCAGTGATCCGCCGTCACGAGGACGAGCTGCGGCTTTTGGAGGTTCCCCCTGGGGAGCTGTGGGACGTAGACACGCCGCAGGCGCTGCGCCGGGCGAAGGATTTGCTGGGGGAGGGGAATATTCTGTGAATTTTTTGGTTGTGGGTCTTGGCGGCGGCTTGGGGGCCGCCGCCCGGTATGGCATCGGGCTGCTCCCCTGGCGGGGGAGCTTTCCCGTTTCAACGCTTATCATCAATCTTTTGGGCGCGGTGGTCATCGGCTTTTTCTCCGGCTTTGCGATTCGCCGCCGGATGGACGACCGGCTTGTGCTGTTTTTGAAAACCGGGCTGTGCGGCGGCTTTACCACCTTCTCCACCTTTTCACTGGAGTCGGTGCAGCTAATCGCCGCGGGGGATCGCGGACAGGCCGCGCTGTACATATTCCTCAGTCTGGCGGGCTGTCTTCTGGGGGTTTGGCTGGGTCAGGCCCTGAGCCGGACCCTGCCGGAATTATCCTGAAAGCCCCCGGCGGTCCTCCCCTGGGAGGGCCGCTTTATTTTTTAGTGTAAGGCGTGTTCTCCAGCGGTAAGCTGCTGCGGAGCACCCCGTCATACCGGAAATAGGCGTCTGCGATGGCGGGCGCGGTGGGGATGGAGGTGATTTCACCGATGCCGATGGCCCCCAGCGCCACGTTCAAGCCCGGCTTTTCCACGATCAGGGCCTTCACGTCGGGAATCTGGTTGGAGCGCAGCAGGCCCAGCGTGCCGTATCGGGCAAGGGGCTTACAGTCCTGAAGGGGATACTTCTCCGTCAGCGCGAAGCCCATGGACATCACCACGCCGCCCTCAATCTGTCCCTCCACGGAGGTGGGGTTCACGGCCCTGCCCACGTCGTGGGCCGCCACAATCTGCTTGACCGTTCCGTCGTCGTTGAGAATGCAGATCTGGGTGGCGTAGCCGTAGGCCACGTGGCTCACGGGGTTGGGAACGTCCGCGCCCAGGGGGTCGGTTTTCGCCAGATACTCTCCGTAAAATTCCTGCCCCTCCAAATCCGCCAGCGTTTTTCCTTCCAGCGCCGCGCAGAGCTGATTGCAGGCCCGAAGGCAGGCCTCGCCGGTGATCAGCGTCTGCCGGGAGCCGGAGGTAGTGCCGGAATCGGGAGCAAGATAGGTGTTGGACCGCTCGTAAATAATGTCGTCTCGCTTAAGCCCCGTCTTTTCCACCGTCATCTGGGTCAGGACCGTGCCCAGACCCTGCCCGATACAGGACGCACCGGCGAAAATGTGGAGCTTTCCGCCCGTCACCGTCAGCCGGACCCGCCCGGTGTCGGGGATGCCCACGCCCACGCCCGCGTTTTTCATGGCGCAGCCAATGCCCACGTATTTTGCCGCGTCGTAATAGGGCTTCACCGCCTCCAGCGTTTCGGCAAGGCCTGTGGACGCGTCCACAAGCTGGCCGTTGGGCAGCTCCTGTCCGGGGCGGATGGCGTTACGCCAGCGAATTTCCCATGGGGTAATGCCCACCAGATCCGCCATCTGGTTCAAAAGGCTTTCCACGCAGAAGCAGGTCTGGGTCACGCCGAAGCCCCGGAACGCGCCTGCGGGGGGATTGTTGGTATAATAGGCCCAGCCGTCAATTTCAAAGTTCTGATAGTTATAGGGGCCGGAGGCGTGGGTGCAGGCCCGTTCCAGCACCGGCCCGCCCAGAGACGCATAGGCCCCGGTGTCCGCGATGACCTCCGCCGCCACGCCCTGAATGATGCCGTTTTCGTCGCAGCCCATGGAAAACTCCATCTCCATGGGGTGGCGCTTGGGATGGATGAGAAGGCTCTCCGCCCGGGAGAACTTCACCTTCACCGGCCGCTTGGTAAGATACGCCACCAGCGCCGCGTGGTGCTGGACGCTCACGTCTTCCTTGCCGCCGAAGCCGCCGCCCACCAGCAGGTTTTTCACCTTCACCTTTTCGGCGGGCAGGCCCAGCATGCCTAAAATCTCGTGCTGGGTGTCGTATGCGCCCTGATCTGTGGACCAGACCACAACGCCGTCGCCCTCGGGGAAAGAGACGGCGCACTCCGGCTCCAAAAACGCGTGCTCGGTCCACGGCGTTGAGAAGCGCTGGGTCAGCACATGCTTCGATTTGGCGATGGCCTCCGCCGGGTTGCCCCGCTGAATGTGCTTGTGAGAGAGGAGATTGCCGCTTTTGTGAACCAACGGCGCGTCGGGCAGCATGGCGTCTCTGGGGCTGCGGACCATGGGAAGCTCTTCATAGTCCACCTTCACCAGCGCCTTGGCCTGGGCCAGAATGTCCTGCGTCTCGGCGGCCACCACGCAGACGGCGTCTCCCAGATAATGCGTGATGTCGCCCACGGCGATCATGGTGTCCCAGTCCTTTGCAAGGTGGCCCACCTTGTTCTGCCCCGGAATATCCTCCGCCGTGAAGATGCCCACCACGCCGGGAAGGGCCTTGGCCTCTTCCGTGTGGATGGCCAGCACCCGCGCACGGGGATAGGCGCTGCGCACCGCGCTGGCATAAATCATTCCGTCCAGATATACGTCGTCGGGGTATACGCCTGTTCCCGTCACCTTTTCCAGCACATCGACCCGCGGGACCCGGGCGCCAAGGCCCCAGTCCTCGGGCGGCGCGGGAATCTCTCCGGCGCGGAGTACCTCCGCCGCCAGCAAAATCCCGTCGATAATCTTTACATACCCGGTGCAGCGGCAGATGTTGTTGCGAATGGCAAAGGCCGCCTCCTCCCGGGTGGGGCTGGGGTTGCCGTCTATCAGGGCTTTGGCCGAAATCACCATGCCCGGGATGCAGAACCCGCACTGCACGGCCCCCGCCGTGCCAAAGGCATAAGCAAACGCGTCCTTTTCAAAATCGCTCAGGCCCTCCACCGTTACAATGGTTTTTCCCTCCAGCTTGTCTGTCTGGGGGATGCAGGCCTTGGTGGGCTTTCCGTCCACCAGCACCGTGCAGGTGCCGCAGGCGCCCTCGCTGCACCCGTCCTTTACGGAAGTCAGATGCAGCTCGTCCCGCAGGAACCGGATGAGCTTTTGGTTGTTCGGCACGGTTACAGCTTTGCCGTTTACGGTAAATGTTGCCATCGTGTACTCCTCCTTCAGCTCCGTGCCCGTCCCGGTCCCACGGCTATTAATGGGCTGCACTTTCATCTTGGAAAGGTCAACCTTTGAGGCAATTATACAATACCTTTCCGCCCGGTGCAATCTTTGTTTATACAGTTCGTTATACCACTTGTAGTATCACGAGTTGTGGTAAGCCAACTCCCAGCCCACCAGCAGCGCGCCCCGGCGGACCGAGATCACTGCCTCCTGCTCCAAAAAGTGATTGCTGACGCCCAGCGGAAATTCCGGCGTGAGCACGGCGTTGCACAGGGGATACTGAAGCCCCGTCTCATCCACGCCCTCGGCCCGGTCTCCCAGGCAGAACGCGGAAAACAGGCCCCACTCCACTTCTTTTTGGACGGTGAGGGATTCGTTTTCAATCGCCGTCCAGAGAAAATCGTCGCCGTACAGCCATCCCCGGGTCCCTCTGCGGCGAAGAAACAGGAGGGATTGGAGGTTTGCCAGCGTGTGGTCCAGCCGTTTTCCGCCGGTAAAGCCATACAGGTAAAACGCATCGCAGCCCTTCTCAAGCCCGGTTTTCAGTGCCAGCATGGCGTCGGTGTCGTCCTTCTCCACCGGGGACCGGTGTACGGCGACGCCGGACGGCTCCGCCATGGAATCAAAGTCGCCCAGCACCAGGTCAGGCGTGATGGCAAGCTTTTGACACAGAAGATAGCCCGCGTCGGCGGCGATGACAAGGTCGCCGGGGGCGGGACGCTCCCGCAGGCCGTAAAAGCTGCCAGCGGCAAAAATAAAACAGCGTTTCATAGGTACTTCCTCTGTTTCTCCCGATTTCGGACGGGCAAAGAATTTGCCCGCCGGTTTTCCCAAAATTATATCACAATTTTCGCCCATTGACAAACCCGGAGCGGACAAACGGACCCCGGCTCCGCCAAAAGCGGAGCCGGGGTTTTTGCGGAAAAATTCCGCTTTTTCCGCGCTGGCAGGCATTACATAATGTGTTCTTCGCAGAAATTGTCCACTACCCGCACGCCCATGTCGGCTTGATTTCCCACGGGGAAGAGCGCGATGCTCGTCGGGTCAAAGGCCGGGCAAAGCCGTTTTTCCGGCTCCAGGCGCAGGGCGGGCGCGTGCCTGACAGAACGGTCGGGCCGCTGTTTTTTGCTCATAAAATCACCCTTTGATAGTGTGTGAACGCGCGCAAAAAGTATTCCAGATATTTTGAAAAAAAGGGTTGACAACTCCGGAATTTTTTGTATAATAATATCTGTTCGCTGCACAGCTCACTTGCGTTGCGGACGGCAGATAGCGGGTTTGTGTAATGGTAGCACGCCGGACTCTGACTCCGTCTGTGAGGGTTCGAATCCTTCACCCGCTGCCATAAAAGAAGTCCTGAGAAATCAGGGCTTCTTTTATTTTTGCTCAGAGCCGCAGCCGATTGTCGATTTTTGATTGATTCTAGTTTATTCGCTTTAGAATTCCGGATGCAAAGAAATAATTAAAAATTTGCACATGAAAATGCACACGGTATTTTGCTCACTTGTTGAGAAGTTCTGCGAAATAGTTATTTATTGTTTCGTCTGCATCGGCCTTATCGTCCTTAAACAAGTGCAGGCGGCGCCAGCTCGGCACCGCCTTGGAAAACTATGCCCTGTCCGCCTTTTTTTGAGAGAGAAAGTCGGAGTGGTGAGTGGGGGGCGCCGCAGCGGGGGGAGAGAGGCGAGCCAGCCTATGATATCTGCGCTGACGCTTGCAAACGAATGATTGATGCCGCTGGAGATAGGAGTGCTGTGGAATGCATACAAAATGTTATTTTATAAGTTCCCGATATTTTATCGCTGGATTTAATTAAAACTTGCCAGTTTGGCTCAAAACTGTATGTGGATGTGGAAGCCACGCTGGATCACAGCATGAGCTTTGAATAGTCTCATAAGGTTGCGCACTTAATCTATGACAGTGTTGAACATTCTGTCTCCGAGGTAAAGCACTGCATGGTACACGTCAACCCTTCCGCATAGCACTCATTTTTCTGTAAGGTGCGCAGTCAAAAGCTCCAGATTTTTCACGGTAGTACGGTCAAGAAAATGCTCTATTTTCTCCACCTGCTCCAATTCATTGTCTGAATGATTTAAGGCGCACAGAAAACGGAGAATTACTTCATGGCGATAAAGCAAATAATTGCCAGCCTCCCGCCCTTTGTCCGTCAGATAAATATCTCCGTACTTTTCCGCCTGGATAAATCCAGACTGCCCCAGTTGCTGCACCATTTTTGTGACGGAGGATGCTTTTACATGCAGCATTTTAGACAGATCGCTTACCCGGACGGATTCATTCTGCCGTGTCAGACGTGAAATCATTTCCAGATAATCCTCCATGGCGCTGGTTAGTTCGCCGTCAGCATTGAGCGCATACCCCTTCATGGTATAAAATCCGTCTGAATAATTCATTTTTTGCACCTCTTCATACCTATGCAAATACCGGTAACCATTTACGGTACCGTGCATAACATATTGATAGAAAGTTTCCTTATCCTAAATTATTCGAAGGGTGTATCGGTTATGAATAATCAAATTTGTTTGAATGATATAAAGCCCGGCCAGCATGCTACCGTCAGCGCGCTGCAATCCACAGGAAGCATGCGGCGACGCCTATTGGATATTGGGCTGATTGAAAATACGGATGTGGAATGTCTGGGCAGAAGTCCGGGCGGTGACCCCGCAGCTTTTTTGATCCGAGGGGCCGTGATCGCAATTCGTTCCGAGGATTGCCGAAATATCTTAATCCACGCATTATAATTTGGAGGAATAGGAATGGGCCTTACAAACAGTTCCATTGGAATTAAAGCTGTTGATTCGGGATTGGTTATTCAAAAGCAAGCACCAAACGACAAGGTCGTTGCTCTTGCCGGAAATCCAAACGTGGGGAAAAGCACTGTCTTCAACGGACTGACTGGCATGAACCAACACACCGGCAATTGGCCCGGAAAGACCGTCACGAATGCACAGGGTTATTGCAAAACGAAAACGAAATCCTACGTCATGGTGGATATTCCCGGTACTTATTCTTTAATGGCTCATTCCGCCGAGGAGGAGGTTGCGCGTAACTTTATCTGTTTTGGAGATCCGGACGCGGTGGTCGTGGTCTGCGACGCCACATGCCTGGAGCGCAACCTCAACCTTGTTTTACAAACGCTTGAAATTTCGTCCAAGGTCGTCGTCTGTGTCAATCTGATGGATGAAGCAAAGCGAAAAAATATCCACATCGATCTGCCCCTGATTGCAAAAAGATTGGGTGTGCCGGTCGTCGGAGCTGTCGCAAGAAAAAAGAAAAGCCTGTCCGGCCTAATGGGAGCGGTTGACCGCGTCACAGATGGGGCCAGTCAAACAGCGCCTCTGTCTGTACGCTATCCGGAAGCCGTAGAAGCCGCAATTTCCAAGATTCAACTGATTCTGATGCGGAAATCCGGTGGAAAACTGAACAGCAGGTGGCTTAGTTTAAAGCTTCTGGATCAGGACGAATCTCTTATCCGGGAAATCAACGCTTATCTCGGAGAAGAGTTTCTGCAGGATGAGGAATTAAAAGATGCGATTATTCTGGCTAAAATGCAGCTAAACGAGCAAGGGATTGACACGGATCGTTTGAAGGACTTAATCGTTTCTGCCTTGGTAAAAAACGCGGAGGATGTATGCCGAGACGCTATTACATATGAAAAGACTAATTATGCTGCCTCAGACCGTAGATTGGATAAAATTCTTACCAGCAAGCTCACCGGATATCCAGTGATGTTAGTCCTGTTGGCATTGGTGTTCTGGTTAACCATTACGGGTGCGAATTATCCTTCGCAACTCCTATCAAACGGCCTGTTCTGGGTACAGGATCGGCTCACGAACTTTTTCCAATACATCCATGCACCCGATTGGCTTCACGGAATTCTTATCCTTGGTGTTTACCGGGTTTTGGCTTGGGTCGTATCCGTCATGCTGCCGCCAATGGCCATTTTCTTTCCACTATTTACCTTGCTGGAAGATGCAGGCTATCTCCCTCGCGTAGCCTACAACCTTGATAAGCCCTTTAAACGCTGCTGTGCCTGCGGGAAGCAAGCACTTTGCATGTGCATGGGCTTTGGATGCAACGCTGCGGGGATCATCGGGTGCCGGATCATTGACTCCCCCCGGGAGCGGCTGCTGGCCATTCTGACAAACAACTTTGTCCCCTGCAACGGTCGCTTTCCCACGCTGATCGCTATTCTCACCATGTTTTTTGTGGGAACCGCTGGCGGAGTGTTTTCCTCCTTGCTTTCCGCCGTACTGCTGACGGCGGTGATTGTACTCGGGGTTGGAGTTACCTTTGCGGTTACCAAGCTTCTTTCCAAAACACTGCTCAAGGGGGTTCCGTCCTCCTTTACTCTGGAGCTTCCTCCATACCGTAAGCCGCAGATTGGGAAGGTAATTGTCCGCTCCATCTTTGATCGGACGCTGTTTGTGCTGGGCCGAGCCATTTGCGTCGCGGCTCCTGCGGGACTGGTTATCTGGCTTATGGCAAACATTTCAATCGGCGACGCCAGTGTACTGAATCACTGCGCCTCTTTTTTAGATCCCCTTGCGCGATTGATGGGACTGGACGGTGTGATTCTAATTGCTTTTATTCTGGGCTTTCCCGCTAATGAAATTGTCATTCCCATTATTATAATGGCCTATATGGCACAGGGCAGTATTCTGGAGCTTGACAGCCTCGCTCAAATGAAAGAACTGTTTGTATTAAACGGCTGGACCTGGGTTACAGCAATTAGTACAATGCTATTTTCTCTCTTACACTGGCCCTGTTCCACCACTCTGCTGACTATAAAAAAAGAAACGGGAAGCTGGAAATGGACGGCGCTGGCCGCTGCAATTCCAACATCCGTTGGCATCGTCTCTTGCATTTTGTTTGCCACGGTGGCCCATATGATATGGTAATTGGTTCTGCTAACGTATACTGCTGCTAAACACGCCCGTTTTGCAGAAGAAGGCCAACTTATAAGAATAAAAAAGGATATAGAAAACCACTCGCCTTTTGTAGGGCGAGTGGTTTTGGCGTATCCGTTACTCGCGGCTTATCACACAGCCGAAAAGGCCGTTTACAAAAATAAACCGTATGTGTTCGGATAAGTTTCTATTTAGTGAACCAATGGAAACACTATTGACAGGCAGCATATTACGTAATACAATGTATTACAACAAGGAAGGGGGCGAGAAGATGACTATTTCCTTGAGGCTGAATGACGCGGATTCCATACTTTTCAAGAAATACGCTGAAATGAACGGTATCACCATTTCCGAGCTTGTGCGGCAGTCTGTCCTTGAGCGTATCGAGGATGAATACGACTTGAAAGCCTATGAAAAAGCAATGTCAGCATACAAAGCAAACCCGGCGACTTATTCGCTTGATGAAGCGGAAAGGGAGCTGGGCTTGCAATGAGTTTTCATATTGAGCTGTCCGAAGAGGCATTTAAGCAATTAAAGAAGCTGGATAAGCACATAACAGCCCTTATCATCGGGTGGCTGAGAAAGAACCTAGAGGGATGCGCGGACCCGCGCCGGCACGGGCAAGGTCTTACAGCAGACAGCGGCAGCCAGTGGCGGTACAGAGTGGGTGATTACCGCATACTTGCAGAAATACAGGATGAGAAGATCATTGTTTTGGTGTTGAGCATTGGACACCGGAGCGAGATTTGCAAAGGATGATAGGGCAAATGGCCTTGGTTTAGCAGGTAGCTGCGCAATTCGGCACGCGCGGAGGCAATGCTTTAGGGGCCTGTTCATCGGTTACCACCAGAGCATTGGCGCGGGCATCTATGCGATCTATTGATTGCACTATGTTCATCAGGTTTTGCTCGCGGCTAAAAATGAAGATGATTGTGAGGTGGTTGTTTGAAGCGATTGATATATGTATTTCTTGCGGTTTGCGTGCTTGGCGTACTCTTTTCGCTGACCGGCTCTAAAAAAGACGAACGGTTTCAAACTACTTTTCCATTAGAGGAGGAAGTGGTTACTGCTACGCTGGAAAAAACCGGGCTGCCGGGGGTTATTTCCGAATCAGAAACGGAATCGTATAGAAAAGGACATATACATTATGTAGTTCGCAGCCCAACGGAAACGTATGACGGCACCAACAATAGCGCGTTTCTCGCGGATATTTCCTCTTCAAATTATAAAGGCGAACGGATGTTATTTACAATATTTGATCAGAGTATTGATTCGGAGCAAATTGTGTGGGAGGACTGGAAGCAGCAAATCGTGTTTGCCACGCTGCTTTACGGTGGTTTCGAGAATGAAGAGGAGGTTTATCAGGCGTTCCTAGAAAAAGAAATTCCAAAAGATTTCTTTGGGAAGGCTGTGGAATTACCTGAGGGATATAGCAGGGTGTCCTATAGGGGGGACGTGCAACTTCCTGAGGGATATTGCAGGGCGTCCTATACCTTCAGGAGTCGTAGAACTTATGACGAAGACGACTTTCCTATAAAGAAACAATCCGCTTCTTTGAGAGTAGACATCTATGAGTCCTACGAGCTTTATCAAAAACTCAACACGAACCAGCAAGGCAAAACAAACCGTTAAGGATGCCTGGTTTTTAGATATCCAATTAGCGTAAGCAGTATTCTGTTGATATCTTCCGTGTTTCCATATGTGTACTTCCCTATCAAGCTGGCTGCAAGTTGCTATGGACTGCTGGATTAAAAGATTGCATATAAGAGTCAAAATCTGTGTTATTTTGGTATCGTGGATTTCCGCATATTGGATTCGCGGGTTCCGCCATCACCTCAGCCTGTTGCCCTGAATATAATGGGGCGGAAGGCGGGGGTAGAGATGTTTTCAAACATAACAAATCCAGAAATCTTCATTTACGATGGAGAGACAGGCGAACCTATATCACAGACACAATTCAGCCTGTCCCTTGACGCGGAAAGAGCATTGCTTGATCTGGTAAATTACAATATAATCCCGCCAAGGCTTTTGCTGCTCG
>JAEWML010000011.1 GCA_023393155.1 Bacillota bacterium | reverse complement strand
GCGATGATTCGGCCCAATTACATTTTATTTGGGATTGCGGTTGGAACCTCTATTTTTGGGCCGGCCAGCCCGGGCATTGGCATTGTTGCCCTGTTCGGCGCCCTGATTGTGCCGCTGGTGAACATTTTCTCCACGCTGATTCTGGAACTGAACCGCTCCGGGAAGGCGGACCTGAAAAATTTATTTCTCTCCATTCTCAAAAATCCCATGATTATCGCAACGCTTTTCGCGCTGACGCTGCTGGCCTTGAATATTCGGATTCCGGACCTGCTTTATACCGTGGTCAGCGATGTGGCGGGCGTTACCACCACCATTGCCTTTATCTCTCTGGGCGTCAGTCTGGACCTGAGCCAGACTCTTTTCAACCGCCGCACGCTGATTCTGGCAGTGCTTTCCCGAATGGTGCTGATTCCCCTGATTTTCCTGCCTTTGAGCATTGCTCTGGGCTTTCGGGACGGGGCGCTGTGCGCTCTCATGATTTTCTTTGCCGCGCCCACCGCCGTGGCCTCCTACCCCATGGCCGTGGCTATGGGAGCCGACGGACCTCTTGCAGGACAACTGGTGTGCTCCACCACGGTGACGTCCATCTTCACAATTTTCTGCTGGACCTTCCTGCTGCGGACATTTGGACTGATGTAGGATATACCCAGTCCAACAAAAAGCGCTTCCCGCCTGCGGCGGGAAGCGCTTTTCACATAGTTCAGCCTTTATTCCACGGTGACGGACTTCGCAAGGTTTCGTGGTTTATCAATATCACAGCCCCGCTGCAGCGCCACGTAATAGGAGAATAGCTGGAGCGGCAGCACGCCCAAAGAGGGCTGAAGCATCTCCTCCGTCTCCGGCACGGAGATCACGGCGTCTGCCGTCTTCTCCATCTTCTCCCGGTGGCAAACGGTGGTCAGGGCCAGCACCTCCGCCCCCCGGGCCTTCACCTCCACCACGTTGCTCATGGCCTTGTCAAGCAGCGGCGTATAGCTTCCCAGCGCCACCACCAGCGTCCCCGGCTCAATCAGGGAGATGGTGCCGTGCTTCAGCTCGCCGGAGGCGTAGGCTTCCGAATGGATATAGCTGATTTCCTTCAACTTCAGGGACCCCTCCATGCCCATGGCATAGTCCAGATTCCGCCCGATGAAGAAAATAGAATCATGATTGAAGTACCGGGAGGCAAGGTATTTGACGTCCTCCGTATCTTCCAAAAGCGCCGACATCTGCTGGGGCAGCCGCTGAATGCCCTCCACAGCGGCGGCGTACGATTCTTTTGACACCGTGCCCAGCAAATCGCCCAGATACAGCCCCACCAAATCCATCAGGGCCAATTGGGTGGAATAGGCCTTGGTGGTGGCCACGGCAATTTCCGGCCCCGCCCAGGTGTACAGTACGTCGTCCGCGTCCCGGGCGATGGAGGAGCCCACCACGTTGACGATGGCCAGCGTCCGTCCGCCCCGGCGCTTGGCCTCCCGCATGGCGGCCATGGTGTCCAGCGTCTCGCCGGACTGGCTGATAACCACCACCAGAGAGCGCTCATCCACCAGCGGATCGCAGTACCGAAATTCGCTGGCCAGCACCACCTCCACAGGACGGCGCAGCAGCTTCTCCCAGATATATTTGCTCACCATGCCCACATGGTAGCTGGAGCCGCAGGCAATTATGAAGATGCGGGATATATTCTCCGCATACTCCTGGGTCAGCTTCACATCGTCCAGCACAACCCTGCCCTCCCGGATACGGGGGGAGACGGTGCGGCGAACAGCGTCCGGCTGCTCCATAATCTCCTTGAGCATGAAGTGGGGGTAGCCCCCCTTTTCAGCGGCAGAAACGTCCCAGTCCACGGTGCGGCGGGTTTTTTCCACAGGGACAAGCTCACCGTCAAACACGTCGATGCCCCGGGGCGTCACCACCGCGATTTCCCCGTCGTCCATATAGGCCACGTCCCGGGTGTATTTAATCACTGCCGTCACGTCGGAGGCAATAAAATTGCAGTCCTTGCCATAGCCAAGGATCAGCGGACTGTCCTTCCGGGCGGCAATCAGCGCATCCGGATAGTCGGAGCAGATGATGCCGAAGGCATAGGAACCCTCAATACGCCGCAGGACGCGGCCCACGGCCTCCAGCATGTTGTGGCATTCGTTGTAGTGAAACTCCAATAGCTGGGCCACCACCTCCGAGTCGGTGTCGGACGTAAATTTTACCCCCAGCTTCTGGAGATGCTCCTTGATCTCCATATAGTTTTCGATAATTCCGTTGTGGACCAGCGCAATGTTACCGCTCTCGCTGACGTGGGGATGTGCGTTCACGTCGTTGGGCTCTCCGTGGGTGGCCCAGCGGGTGTGGCCCACGCCGAGGGTTCCCTCCAGATCCGCCCCGCCGTGGAGCAGGTCGCTGAGAACCTTCAGCCGGCCCTTGGACTTTCTCACCTGAAGGCCATGCGTCTCAGACCGCACGGCCACGCCCGCGGAGTCGTACCCCCGGTATTCCATCCGCTCCAGACCGTCCAGCAAAATCGGAGCGGCCTGTGCGCCGCCCGAATAACCGATAATTCCACACATAAATGACAATCCTCCTGATATTCAATTTGTCTTTCGCAGGCCAAAAATGGCCGCAAAGCATCTGCCGGTCCCGGTTTCCGGGCCCGGATATCAAAAGGACAAACGCGCAGACGATTTGTCACTTTTCCCACGGTCGCAGTCTTTTTGTTTTGCGGTTGCCCGCATATTTCTCAACTGCATGACACATCCGTGGATGCGGAGGGGCATCCGCCGAACTCTCGATACTCCCCTCTCCTCGTTATCCCGCAGGGCTAAGCCTGCGGGCACATGGCGCTTTTGACGGGGTTTCCCGTAAGCCTCCTTTCTCCTTCTGCGACTTGGCGCGATTTATGATAATCCCCGCCTTTGGCGGAGCCTTATCCGCTGTTCAAGATTGCAGGTCCCTTTCGTTGGGACCCAGCCTATTCTTCGTCCGCTTTGACCCGCGCCCCTTTAGGTGCGGTCGGTTGAGATATCGGCCATTCCCCGACAGGCAAAACCCTTTTCGCCGCATACACCCGCTTCTTCCGGCAAATACTCAGAGAAAGGGGGTATGCGCTTATGGCCACTGCGTTTTTGCGGACCGTGATTCTCTATTTTTTCATCACCGCCGGACTGCGGCTCATGGGCAAACGACAGATCGGCGAGTTGGAGCCCAGCGAGCTGGTGCTGACCATGATGCTCTCGGATCTGGCCGCGGTGCCCATGCAGGATTTTGGAATTCCTCTGCTCTCGGGCATCATCCCGATTTTAACGCTTCTGTCCCTATCCATGCTATTAAGCCAGTTGTCTCTTTATTCCCTGCGCATCCGAAGGCTTTTGTGCGGGTCCCCCACGGTACTCATCGACCACGGCAAGCTCCGTCAGGAAGCAATGCGAAAAAACCGCTTTACCATCGACGAGCTGCTGGAAGAGCTGCGGGGACAGGGCATCTGCGATATCAACGACGTAAAATACGCGATTCTAGAAAACTCCGGCCAGCTCTCGGTCCTGCCCTGGCCGGGGACCCAGCCGCCGTCGGCGGACGATCTGGGCGTGAAAGCGGCGGACAGTATCTCCCTCCCCGTGGTTCTGGTGAACGACGGGCGGCTCATCTCCCGAAATCTGGAGCTGTGCGAAAAAACAATGGACTGGCTTAAAAAACAGGTGCGCCGACAGGGCCTGAAAGACTACCGCGATATTTTTTTGCTGACCCTTGACGGCGGCGGAAATATCAACTGCATTCCAAAGGAGAACTCCAAATGAAATCGTGGCTGATCCCCATTTTTCTTCTGACGGCGATTCTGGCCGCCTCAGTGCTGAACTGCCGCGCCGTTGATCAGGACGTGGTGCGCTGGCAGTCCCAGTTGGAGGAGGCGGAGGCCGCAATAAGCGCCAAAAATTGGAAGCATGCGGAAGACCTCGTCTCCCAAAGCTACGAGGACTGGTCCGGGCGCCAAACCTATCTCCACATCACGGCAGAGCACGAAGTAGTGGACGGCGCGGACGCCCTGTATCGCCGCTGCGCAGCCCTGATTTCCGTGCAGGATCCCGAGTGCATGGCGGATCTGGCAGGCCTCAGGCACCAGCTTTGGCTGCTCTCGGAGACAGAGCGGTTCAGCATCAAAAACGTGCTGTAACGGCAAAGCGCCGGTTCCGCCCTGCGGCTATTATAACACACCTCGCCTTCCCGCCGCAATACAAAATCGCCCCCACCCAAAACATCCGCTTTTCTCCCATTACTTCCGAAAAAAGGCCGTCCAAAGGGAAAATCGGTTGCCAAGCGCCGCCAAACGCGCTATACTGGTGTGAAATCAGTCGGCTTTTGGTGCAAAAGGAGGAAGCGGTATGAAGGCAAAAGCGGCGGTTAAGCGTATTATCGAAACGCTGAAGGGCATTTATCCGGACGCGCTGTGCTCTTTGGACTATGAAAAGGATTACGAGCTTCTGTTCGCCGTGCGGCTTGCCGCCCAGTGCACAGACGCCCGTGTCAATCAAATCACCCCCGCTCTGTACGCCCGGTTTCCAACGCTTCAGAGCTTTGCGGAGGCGGACGTGGCGGAGGTGGGACAGTACGTCCGCTCCTGCGGCTTTTTTAACAGCAAGGCCCGGGATATCGTGGCCTGTGCCCAAAAGCTGATTTTAGAGCACGGCGGAAAGGTTCCCGGCACCATGGAGGAGCTGACGGCCCTGCCCGGCGTGGGCCGGAAAACGGCAAACCTCATTCTGGGAGACGTGTACGGCCAGCCCGCCTATGTCTGCGACACCCACTGTATCCGCATCACCGGCCGTCTCGGCATCACGGATGGCAGCAAGGACCCCCTCCAGGTGGAGCGGCAGCTCCGTCTGGTTCTACCGGCTCAGGAGTCCTCAAATTTCTGCCACCGCATGGTGCTGTTCGGAAGGGACACCTGCACCGC
>JAEWML010000222.1 GCA_023393155.1 Bacillota bacterium | reverse complement strand
GAAAGACACCCTCCGGCGCAACGGTGGAACTGTTTGTGCCTAATTTGATAAAATTTTAATTTTCTGGAATAAAATGCGCGGGTGAGGCTGAAAAATGTTTCTCCCGCGCATTTTTTGCGAAGTCTTCCCGCATATTTTCCGCGCCGTCACCCGTCCGCCATGCGTTGACAGCAGGCGGGACGCATGGTATGTTGAGAGCAAACGGGACGGCTTTTTTTGGAAGCCGGGAAAGGGGCGTTATCCATGGAAGAACAGAATGTCAAGCTGACAAAGCTGGCAAAATGCGCCGGGTGCGGCGCGAAGGTGGGCGCGGGAGTGCTGAGCCAGCTTCTGGAGGGCATCCGGGTCCACAGCGACCCCAATCTGCTGGTGGGCTTTGACAAGAGCGACGACGCGTCGGTCTACAAGGTCAGCGACGAGCTGGCGCTGGTGCAGACGGTGGACTTTTTCCCGCCCATCGCGGACGACCCCTACCTCTTTGGACAGATTGCGGCAACCAACGCCCTGTCCGATGTGTACGCCATGGGCGGAGAACCCAAGCTGTGCCTGAACATCATGGCCGTGCCGGAGTCCATGCCGAAAGAAGCGGTTCACCAGATGCTTCGGGGCGGGTATGACAAGGTGTACGAGGCGGGGGCGCTCATCACCGGGGGCCACAGCATTTTGGACGACGAGCCGAAATACGGCCTGTGTGTCACCGGCTTTGTCCATCCCGACAGGGTGCTCACCAATTCGGGGGCGAAGCCCGGCGACGTGCTGCTTTTGACCAAGCCCATCGGCATCGGCGTGCTGTCCACGGCGCAGAAGGCGGAGATGCTCTCGCCCGAGGGGGCGGAGCTGATGTACCGGCTGATGACCACCCTGAACCGCTCCGCCCGGGATGCCATGGTGAAGTACCGCGTCCACGCCTGCACCGACATTACCGGCTTTGGCCTGCTGGGCCACGGGTTTGAAATGGCGCAGGGCAGCGATGTGTCCATGGCCATCGACGTGGGGGCCATCGACCTGATTCCCGAGGCGCTGGAGCTGGCGAAAATGGGGATTCTCCCCGCCGGGATGTACCGCAACCGCACCTTTGCCGAGCCGGGGGTGGACGTGGGCGACACGGAGCTTGCCAAGCAGGACCTGCTGTTCGACCCCCAGACCGCCGGCGGACTGCTAATTTCTGTGGCGCAGGAGGACGCGGACGCACTGCTGGAGGAGCTGAAGGGCTGCGTTCCCAGCGCCCAGCGCATCGGCGCGGTGGAAGCCTATACCGGGGGAGCGCGCATCAGACTGCGCTGAAATCCGCCCCGAAGGGGCATACTTGCAAAAAATGTGCGCTCCCCCAAAAAGACGGGGAGCGGAGGGGGCGCGTGACATGAATCAAGAATACCTGCGGGCCATTCCCAAGGTGGACGAGCTGTTGCGGGAGCCGTCCGTGCAGGCTTTGACAGAACGATACTCCGTCAGGACGGCGACGGACGCGGTCCGCACCGTACTGGAGGATTTGCGGCGGGAGCTGCTGACGGGTGCGCGGGACACGCTGCCGGACAAAGCGGCGCTGTGCGCCGCGGTGGAGGCGCATGCCCGGCGGGCGGCGCTGCCGTCTTTGCGCAGCGTCATCAACGGAACCGGCGTGGTGCTGCATACGAATATGGGCCGGGCGTGCATGTCGGAGCGGGCGGCGGAGGCCGCCGGAAACGTTGCCCGGAGCTATAACACGCTGGAATACGACGTGGAGGGCGGCTGCCGGGGGCATCGCTGCGCCCATGTGGAGGGGCTTTTGACCCGCCTTACCGGCGCGGAGAGCGCCCTTGTGGTGAACAACAACGCCGCCGCCGTGCTGCTGATTCTCTCCGCCATGGCGGAGGGGGGCGAGGTGATTGTCTCACGGGGCGAGCTGGTGGAAATCGGCGGCTCCTTCCGGGTGCCGGAGATTATGGAAACCTGCGGCGCGCGGCTGCGGGAGGTGGGGACCACCAACAAAACCCGACTCGGGGACTATGAAAAGGCCATTGGCCCAGATACCCGGGCGCTGATGAAGGTCCACACCAGCAATTTCCGGGTGGTGGGCTTTACCCAGACCGTGCCCCCAGCGGAGCTGGCGGCTCTGGGCCGCAGCCGGGACCTTCCGGTCATCGAGGATTTGGGCAGCGGCTCGCTGGTGAATCTGGCGCGGCTGGGCCTGCGGGACGAGCCAACGGTGCAGGAATCCGTGGCGGCGGGAGTCGACGTGGTTTGCTTTTCCGGGGACAAGCTTTTGGGCGGACCGCAGGCGGGAATCATCGTGGGGCGGGAGAACTATCTCTCGCTCCTGCGGGAGCATCCCCTTTACCGCGCGGTGCGCGTGGATAAAATGACGCTGGCGGCGCTGGAGGCCACCCTGCGGGCCTATGTGGAGGAAACGGCGGAGACGGAGCTGCCCACCCTCGCCATGCTGGCGGCGGCGCCGGAAACGCTGCGGATGCGCGCCCAGCGGCTCTGCGCGCTGGCGCGGGAGGCGGGCGTGGACGCGGAGGTGGTTCCCGAGGAGGATCAGGTAGGCGGGGGCAGCGTTCCCACCCAAACGCTGCCAAGCTTTGCCGTGGCGGTGACGCCGGGGCACGGCGGCGTGGACGCGCTGGAGGCCGCCATGCGAATGCGGGAGCGGCCCATCATCGGCCGGGTGGCCCATGACCGTTACCTGCTGGACGCGCGGACGCTGCGGGAGGACGAGTTTTCCTGCATTGTGGAAGCGCTGAGGGAGAGCCTGCGATGAAGCATGTGATCATCGGCACCGCGGGCCACGTGGACCACGGGAAAACCCTGCTGATCAAGGCCCTCACCGGGATCGACACCGACCGGCTTCAGGAGGAGAAAAAGCGGGGCATCACCATCGAGCTGGGCTTTGCCCATCTGGACTTTGAAGACGGGACGCAGGCGGGCATCGTGGATGTGCCGGGCCATGAGAAATTTATTAAAAATATGCTGGCGGGAGCGGGGGGAATCGACCTTGCCATGCTGGTGGTGGCCGCGGACGAGGGCTTCATGCCCCAGACCGTGGAGC
>JAEWML010000146.1 GCA_023393155.1 Bacillota bacterium | reverse complement strand
CTCCACGTCTGCGCAATGCGCCGTTGATCAGTCCAAAGGAATTGTAATGGTGTTGTTGCCGCTCTCCCAGAAGAAGGTCAGGGTGAGGGCCGCCGCCCGGTCCGCGTCTACAATCTGATCAAAGCTGGTGGTACGCCCGTAGAGCGCGTCGGCGTATCGCTCGGTTCCGGGGCCGTACAGCTCGTCGAGGACGGTTCCGTCCTCCATGGTCAAAGACACGGTGCACAAAGAACCGGCCTCGTTCAAATCAGAGTTTTCAATGAGGGCTTCCAGCCCGTCTCCGCTGAGAGAAAGCGCCAGGGACAACGGGGAGAGCTGGACGGAGTCCACCGTCACCGCGTGGCCGTTCACCTGATAGGTTTCGCCGGAGGTAAAGCTTTGCATCGCATCGGTGTAGGTCAAAGGCCAGGACAAGGCCCATTCGCCCTCTGTCACGGTGTACATGTCCAGTTTTCCCCGGTCGGCCTGAAGATTTGCAAAATCCAAAGTGATGGTTTTGCCGTTCCAGTCCGCCTGCTGCGTATTGTACAGCCGCAGCTCAAAATAGCGCTCGTTTTCCGCCCCGGACAGGGAGGCGGTTTGGGCCGGGCCGCTCATAAACCCGCCGCTCCAACTGACGTGGTCGGAGCCTTCAAGATTTACGCCCAGCATTTCAAAACCGCTGGAGTCTGTCAGCGCCGTGCCGTCAGGCGCTTTGACGGAAAGAAGCAGGTAAACGCCGTTTTTATCACCAAGCGTTTGCAGGGCGGATACCGTCAGGCCGTTTTCCGTGACGGATTGTTCCGGGTCGCCCACCGCCCCGGCGGAGGACAGCAGCTCCTGCTGCTTCGGGTCCGCGCCGAAGCGCCGGGCCATGGCCTCGTTCCACTGGAAAACGTAGGCGGCCGCTGCCGTCACGCAAAGGGCGGCCACTGCCGCGGCAGCGATAAAGAGTGCTTTTCGTTTCATTGGAAATCTCCTTTCGGTCCGGGCGGGGGTGCATTCGCTCAAAGTCTGCTCCACGGCCCGGTGGAAGTCCTGCGGCGCGTCGGGAAACACGCCGTCCCAATTTTCATGCGTCATGTGCCGGTACCTCCTTTTTTTCAAGGGCCGACCGCAGCGCGGCCCGGGCGCGGGAAAGGCGGCTTTTCACCGTCCCCGCCGGGATTTTCAGCATTTGGGAAATCTCTGTCACCTGAAAGCCCTCCACATAGTGCAGCACAATCACCAGCCGCAGTTCTTCCCGCAGCGCCATGATGGCGGCGTAGAGCCCCGGGTCCCGGCTCTGGGGCGGGGCTGTCTCCGGGAATGCATATTCCTCCAGGGACACGGTGTTTCGGTTTGCCCGGTAGAATCGGTAGCACTCGTGGATTAAAATTCTGCAAAGCCACGTTTTAAAATAATCTGGCTCCCGCAGGGAGGAGAGCTTACCATATGCCGAAGCAATCGCCTCCTGCACCGCATCCGCGCAGTCGCTGTCATTTTTCAGGATGGACTTGGAAATGCGGTACAGCGTGGGCTCTGCCGCGACGACGCGGGAGGCGAAATCATCTCTGTCCACGGCGGTTATTCCTTTCTGTGTGTCTGTCTTAGGTACATACAAAGTCCTTTTCCGGATGGCCGATCCAAATTTGAGCTCTGCATATTAGAGGCGATAAACTGCCGGAAGGTTCATGGTCGGGCTAAAAATATTAAAGAAATTTTCAGCTCGACCTGAAAAAGTCCGCCGAAAGACGGCGCGAAGTAAGTTTTCTGGAAAAAGGAGGCAGGAGGAAGAAAGCGCGGCGGGCCTTGTATAAAGGCCCGCCGCGCGCAGAAAGATGCAGCAATTTCAATTCTGAATGGCACAGAAGCTTATTGCTTGAGCGCCGCCGTCTTCTCATACGCGGCGATGACCGCATTCATTGCCGCAGCCCGGAAGCCGCCTTCTTCCAGCGCGCGAACGCCCTGAATGGTGGTTCCGCCGGGGGAGCACACCGCGTCCTTCAGCGCGCCGGGGTGCTTTCCGCTCTCCTGCTGCAAGCGGGCCGTGCCGACCAGCGTCTGGGCGGCCAGCTCCATGGCCGTGGCCCGGGGCAGGCCGCAGGCCACGCCGCCGTCCGCCAGAGCCTCCAGAAACAGGCAGATAAACGCGGGGCCGCAGCCGGAGACGGCGCTGCCCGCGTCAATCATCTGCTCCGGCATCGCTATAAACTTTCCCGCCCCGGCCATGTCGGCAAGGAAGGCCCGCTCCTCTTCGGCGGACACGTCGGCGCTGAGGGAATACAGCGTCATGCCCTCGCCGATGGAGCAGGGGGTGTTGGGCATGACGCGGATCACGGGGTAGGCTTCCCCGGCCAGTTCCTGAATGTCCGCGATGGACAGGCCCGCCGCCATGCTCACCAGAATAAACCGCGTCTCCCGCGCGGCGAGAATGGGGCCGATGTCGGCCAAAAGTTCCTTCATCATGTGGGGTTTCACGCCCAGAAAAATGAAGTCCGCGCTCCCGGCCACGGCTTCGCCGTCCGCGGTGCGGCAGCCCAGCTCGGCGGCCAGCGCCTCCGCCTTTGCCATGGTGCGGTTGGAAAGAAAGACCTGATCCGGCTCCACCGTGCGGCATACCGCCCGGGCCAGCGCCCCGCCCATGTTTCCAATACCGATAAATCCGTAAGTTGCCATATCGCTCCTGCCTTTCGTACATTCGTCCGGCATTGGTGGATTGCTCTGCCGATGCCGGAATGTTTATTCCCGAATCTGGCCCTCGCCGTAAATCACGTATTTGGAGCTGGTCAGCTCCTCCAGGCCCATGGGGCCCCGGGCGTGCATCTTCTGGGTGGAAATGCCGATTTCCGCGCCCAGACCGAATTCAAACCCATCGGTAAACCGGGTGGAGGCGTTGACGTACACCGCCGCCGCGTCCACCGCGTTCAAAAAGTGCTGGGAGGTGAAATAGTTTTTCGTAATAATGGACTCGGAGTGGCCGGTACCGTGGGTGTTGATAAAATCGATGGCCTCCGCCGCGTCCTTCACAACGCGGACCGCCAGAATATAGTCGTCGTACTCCGCGTCCCAGTCCGACTCCTGAGCCGGGATGCCGGCCTCGCCGATGAGAGCTAGGGAGGCCCCGTCGCACCGCAGCTCCACGTGTTTCTCCTTCAACAGGGGGACGGCCTTTTCAAAAAAGTCTCCCGCCACGTCCTCCGCCACCAGAACGCACTCCGCCGCGTTGCACACGGAGGGGCGGGAACACTTGGCGTTGAACAGGATTTTAGCGCCCATGTCCAGATCCGCCTCGCTGTCGATATAGATGTGGCACACGCCCTCGCCCGTGCGAATGACGGGAACTGCGGCGTTTTTAGACACGGCGCGAATCAGCTCCGCGCCGCCCCGGGGAATCAGCACGTCCACGTATTCCGTCAGGTGCATCAGCTCGTTTGCCGTGTCGCGGCTGGTGTCCTGTACAAGAGAGATGCAGTCGGCGGGAAGGCCCGCGCTTTCCAGCGCGGTGCGCATCAGCTCCGCCGCCGCCCGGTTGGAGCGGATGGCCTCCTTCCCGCCGCGGAGAATGCAGGCGTTGCCGGACTTCAGGCATAGGGCCGCCGCGTCGGCGGTGACGTTGGGCCGGGCCTCGTAGATAATGGCGATGACCCCCAGCGGAACCCGCCGCCGCCCGATGATCAGCCCGTTGGGCCGGGTTTCCATTTTGGTGACCGTGCCGATGGGATCGGGGAGCGCCGCCACTTGGCGGATTCCCTTTACGATGTCCGCGATCCGCGCCTCCGTCAAGGTCAGCCGGTCCAGCATGGCGGGGCGCATCCCCGCCGCCGACGCGGCGGCCACGTCCTCCGCGTTGGCGGCAAGCCACAGATCCTGTTTTTCCGTCAGTAGATCGGCAATGGCCTCCAGCGCGGCGTTTTTCCGCACCGTGCCGGTAATGGACAGCACCCGTCCGGCGGCCCGGGCCAGTTGGCCCTGCCGCTCCAAAGCAGTCATAGTTTCCATGCTCCGCGCCTCCTTATTTCAAAGCTAAGAATCTGGTTCCGATTTCCGCGCCGTCCACGATGCCGTACAGGTCCTCGGTCCGCTGCCCGTTGGTAATCACCATGTCGCAGCCTGCCTCCGTTGCAATTTTGGCGGCGGACAGCTTGGTGGCCATGCCGCCGGTGCCCCGCCACGAGCCCGCACCCCCCGCCATTTCCAAAATCTCCGGCGTCAGCGTTTCCACCCGGCGGATAAGCTTTGCGTCCGGATGGGCGTGGGGGTCCGCGTCGTACAGCCCATCAATATCTGAAATCAGAATCAGCAAATCCGCCCGGCAAAGTTTAGCCACGATGGCGGAAAGCGTGTCGTTGTCGCCCAGAACCTTGTGCCGCCCCGTTTCAATTTCCGCCGAGGACACGGAATCGTTTTCGTTTACCACGGGAATGACCCGCATTTCCAAAAGCGCCCCGAAGGTGCTGGTGAGGTGCTCCGCCCGGATGGGATCGTCCACGTCGTCTCCCGTCAGCAGAATCTGGGAGACGGTGCGGTTATACTCGGAGAAAAACTTGTCGTAAATATGCATAATGCGGCACTGGCCCACCGCCGCCGCCGCCTGCTTGAGCCGCAGCTCGCGTGGCCGCTCCGGCATGTTCAGCCGGGCCGCGCCCACGGCAATGGCCCCGGAGGACACCAGAATCACCTGATGGCCCATGCCGCTTAAATCCGCAAGAACCCGCACAAGCTGCTCGATGCGGTGCAGGTTCAGCGCGCCGGAGTCATGGGTGATGGTGGAGGTGCCCACCTTCACCACAATACGCTGCTGCTTCAAAGTCCGTCAGCTCCCCTCAAGAGAATGATGATATATTGAAGCATTATATCACGGTGTTTTTCAAAAGGAAACCGGGTAAATTTCTAATTTTTGCAGAAGCTAGTGCGGAAAGCGAGGGATTTCATGACGGAAGAGACAAAAACAAAAAAGGAGACGGGAGAAGACGACGCCGACACCGGCTCCGATACCGGCTCAGACAAGGGCGGAACCGCCCCGGAGACGTGGCAGCAGCAGATTGTGGACAGCGGCTCCGTTACCACCAAGACCCGGCGGGGAAGCCTCCACTGCCTCACCATCATCGGGCAGATTGAAGGGCACATGGCCGCCGCCCCCAACACAAAGGCCACGAAATACGAGCATGTGATGCCGCTGCTGGCGGCGCTGGAGCAATCCGACGAGGTGGACGGCGTGCTGCTTCTTCTGAATACCGTGGGCGGCGACATCGAGGCGGGGCTTGGCATTGCGGAGCTGATTGCGGGCATGGGCAAGCCCACCGCGTCTCTGGTGCTGGGGGGGAGCCACTCCATCGGCATCCCGCTGGCGGTGGCGGCGAAGCGGAGCTTTGCCGTGCCCTCTGCGGCCATGACGGTTCACCCCGTCCGCATGAGCGGCACGGTGATTGCCGCGCCCCAGACGTACCATTACTTCGAGCGGCTGCAGGACCGCATCGTGGACTTCGTCACCCGCAACTGCGCCATCGACAAGGATACGTTCCTGTCCCTGATGATGAAAACCGGCGAAATGGCGGCGGACGTGGGCACCGTGCTTTACGGAGAAGAAGCCGTGGGACTGGGACTCATCGATCAGGTGGGTACGCTCTCCGACGCGCTGGATTGGCTGTACGGAGAGGTGAAGCACAAGCCCGGAAGAAAAAAACGCTCCTCCTGAAAGCGGCGTAAAACAGGCGGAGCCGGTAAACAGAAAAGACGCTGCGGGAGAGACTTCGCTCCCGCAGCGCCTTTTATAGTCGGACGCGAAACAGGCCGTGGCGGTTGCAGTAAGCATAAAGCGCGCCGCTTCGATAGGGGAAGCAGGTTTCGGCGCTCTGCTCCGGATAGAGCCGGACGATTTCCGCCCGGTTGTCCGTCACCAGCGCGAAAAAGCTGATAAAGTGGTCCTTTTGCATGGGGTGATCCAGCGTGACGTACCACTCGTCGTCCAGCCGCTGCACCCGCAGGCTGTGGGCCTCCTCCGGCTCCTCCGCCTCCAGAGGCGGAAGGCTTACGCCGCAGCAGGAAAACGCGCCCTCCCCCGCGGCCCACAAAACGTTTCCGCAGATGGGGCAGACGTAGAACTTGCTCCGCAGGAGATTTGCCGAGCGGTTGGCGTTGACAAAGCATTCGCCGCTCAAAAGCTCCGCCACCGAGACGCTCAGGGCCGCCGCCAAAGGCTCCAGCAGGGAGATGTCCGGCAGTCCCCGGCCCGTTTCCCATTTTGAAACGGTTTTGTCGCTGACGCACAGCGTTTGGGCAAGCTGGCGCTGGGTGAGCTGCTTTTTCTCCCGCAGCTCCCGGATGGCCGCGCCCGTTACATAGTGATTCATCAATTGTGTTCCTCATTTTCATCGGATTTGCCGCTATGGGCAGAATACCGCGTTTCGGGCGGAATGGCAACCTACGCTCCGCAGAGTTTGGAAACTAAGGACTTAGGGAAATGCTCCTCCCACAGCGTTCTCAAATTGTGCCTTGAATATAAACGGTTTTTTTGATATAGTAGAGTAGTTACAGTATCTCTATTGACAGAGGTGGCTTCATTGTACTTAAAGGCATTGGAAATTCAGGGCTTCAAATCCTTTCCCGACAAAACGGTTTTGAAGTTCGGCGAGGACATCACCGCCATTGTGGGGCCCAACGGCTCCGGAAAATCGAATACCTCCGACGCCATCCGCTGGGTCATGGGAGAGCAGAGCGTGAAGGGCCTGCGGGGCGCGAAGATGGAGGACGTGATTTTTGGCGGCACCGCCAAGCGGCCTCAGCAGGGATTTGCGCAGGTGACGCTGGTGCTGGACAACACGGGGCACATTTTCCCCGCCATGGAGGAAGCCGAGGTGGCCGTCACCCGGCGGTACTACCGCAGCGGGGAGAGCGAATATTATATCAACCGCCAGTCCGTCCGGCTCAAGGACGTGACGGAGCTGTTTCTGGACACCGGCATGGGCCGGGAGGGGTATTCCATCATCGGGCAGGGTAAAATCGATGAGATTCTGTCCACCAAAAGCGGCGACCGCCGGGAGATTTTCGAGGAGGCCGCGGGCATCTCGAAATACCGCCACCGCAAGGAGGAGGCGGAACGCAAGCTTCAGCGCACGGACGAAAATCTGGTGCGCATCAACGACAAAATCGCGGAGCTTGAATTGCAGGTGGAGCCTTTGCGGGATCAGGCGGAAAAGGCGAAGAAGTACCTGATTTTCCGGGACGAGCAGAGAATTTTGGAGATTTCCGCCTGGCTCGAGGATTTGGACGCGCTGAAGGCCGGGGCCAGAAAGCTGGAGAGCGACTTCCGCGCCGCCGAAGTCGCCCGGGACGAGGCCCGGGTCCAACTGGACGCGCTGTACGCCGAGGGCGAGCAGTATGGCC
>JAEWML010000104.1 GCA_023393155.1 Bacillota bacterium | reverse complement strand
CCTCCAGAATTACAGTGGGCGTCCGGGACGCCGTGCCGGCCGCGCCGACGTGTGGGGAACCGGGAAACCTTAATAGAAAAGCAGGTCCAGCGGACCGTTGGAGACAAAAAAGCGCAATAGGTAGGTTTGGTTCACAGTCTCCGCGTCAAAGGAGACGCGGGTGCTGCGCAGCAGCCAGACGACCAGAAAAATCAGCAGCGCCCCCTGAAGTAACCCGATGAGCGCGCCGCCCAGCCCGTTGAGAAAATGGATGCCCGGCAGCTTCGTCGCCACATCCAGCGCCTTTGCCACCAAATGGAGCAGCAACAGCAGCGCCACAAAAGACAGGGCGAAAATGAGCATGTATACGAAGGATTCCGTCACGCTGTCCGCCACAGCCATCGCCAGAGAAACGCCGGTTTCCCGGACCTTTTCCGCCGCCTTATCCGACAGGGACTTTGTCAGCGTGTCGTCCCAGCCCATCAGCCGCAGCAGCTCTCCCGCCTGTATGCGAAGCAGGGAGCTGTCCTCCCCGCCGCTTCCAGCGGCAGACGACCCGCCGCCGGTGCTCTGTGTTGGAAGCTCCGGCTGCACCGGGGCCACGTCTTCCGCCTGAGAGGATGCGCCGCCGCTCATGGCGTCGTCCACCCTTTTTGAGATGGCGGACTCAATCACAGGCCGAAGCAGATCCACAGCCATGGGCGTCAGCTCCCGGGCCGCAAAGGTGGCCCCCGTCAAAGCGAGAACCACAATCACCAGCCCTACCACAGAGCGAAACAGGCCCCGCCACGCGCCGTAAATCAGGAAGCCCAGCAGCAAAGCCGCGAGAATACAGTCTATTATAACAGCAGTTTTCAACTTTGCCTACCTCCCTACTCGTAAATAATTTGTGAACCGCGCTGAAATATCGACCAAAATTGCACGTTCATGGCAAAAAGCGCACCGCACGCTCCGCTGCCAGCAGCAGAGCCGAGCCGTCGTCGCCCATGATCGCCTCCCGTGCGTAATCCGTCCCGTTGAGAGAGGCATATTGCTCAAGCTGCGGCGTGTAAATCACCAGCTTGTCGGCGTACAGCACCGCGATGTACCGCCCGGCGGCGGAAATACTCAAAATTTCGTCGCTGACGTTCAGAGATGCAATTTCCTGCCCGTCTGACCCCACCGTCACAAGACGGCCCACGCTGCCGGACTGATAGCGGTTCAGCAAAAGCACCGCATAGCCCTCGCCATGGAGGTCATACTCCCGCAGATAAGCGCCGCCATAGGAATACGCGGCGGAAAGCTCCCGCGCGTCGGCGCTGAAATACACCCCGTCGTCGCAGACCAGCGCCAGACTTCGGCTCACCGTCCCCATGTCGTAGCACATGCCCTCTCCCACGGTCCAGGACGCGACAGGGTCCTGCGCCGTCAGGTCATAGAGCACAACGCCCGAGGCAAAGGCTCCGCCGGACTGGCCCAGTGTTACAGCCGCCAGATACTTTCCGTCGTCGGTGGCATAGGCGCCGGAGATGAAGCGCTCCGACGACCTGAACTCAAACAGCTCGTTTCCCGCCGCGTCATAGACGACGACGGAGGCCTTGAAGCTCTGCTTTTTTGCGGTCACCGCCAGTTCTCCGCTCTGATTCAGCGCGGCGGCTATGTACGGCTCCGTCTCGCCTGCGGTGAGCTGATAAACCAGCCCGGTTTTATCCAATACGTACAGCTCCGTGCCCCCCACATCGTAGGCCACGGCCCGGTCCCCTTCGGCGCTCAGCGCCGGGGCCTCCATTTTTACCGACGCGGACCAAACCGTCTTCCCGTTTCCGTCCACCAGAGAAAGAGCCGTGTCGGACAAGACCGCGAGGGTATTGCCCAGCTTTGCATAGCGGTTTCTGTGGGATGCGTCATAGGTATAGCCCGTGGAACCGTCTCCCTCGCTTCTGCCATAGGCAACGTAGCGCCGCAGAACATCCAGCCCCGTGCCGTCTCTCCATGCCGCGGCCAGCACCACGCCCAGCACCGCCACAAGCAGCAGAAAAAAGGCCAGAAAGCCCCGCAGGCGGCGCCTGGGCGGGCGGTCTTCCTCGTCGTCGTCATTCCAGATGTCGTTCCGTTTATCAGCCATTGAGACGCTCATCCCCATACCAAAGTTTTGTCAGGTACAGTCCGCCCGGCGGGACAGTGGGCCCCGCCGCGCTGCGGTCCCGGCTTTCAAGAATATACGGGATATCCTCCGGGGCAAATTTCCCCTCCGCCGCGTAGAGCACCGTCCCCGTAATGGCACGCACCATATTATACAAAAACCCGTCGGCGCAGACCTTTAATTCCAAAAGGTCCCCGCTGCGGGATACGTCGCAGTAGTAAATCGTACGGACGGTGGACTTTGTCTCCGTCCCCACGCTGCGCACCGCCGCAAAGTCGTGCGTCCCCACGAACATGCCGGCGGCGCGGCTTAAAAATTCCTCATCCAGACGTTTGGGATAAAAATATGCCCGATTTACGTAAAACGGGTTCTTAAAGGTAGAATTGTAAATGCGGTAAGTATATTCCTTTTTAATGCAGGAGCCGATGGCGTTGAAATCCATGTCAACCTCCAGCGCCTCCCGCACGGCAATATCCTGCGGCGTGTGGGTGTTCACGGCAAAGGGAAGCCGGTCCGTGGGAATGCGGCTTTCGGTGCGGAAATTGGCCACATACCGCTCCGCGTGGACCCCCGCGTCGGTGCGTCCGCAGCCGGTGAGATGCACCGGGCCGCCGCAGACCTCCGCCAGTGCCTTTTCCAGCGTCCCGCAGACGGAGACGGCATTTTTCTGCACCTGCCATCCGTGGTAGGCGGCGCCGTTATACATCAGCTTCAGCCCGATATTTCGCATAACCTCTCCTCCTCAGCTTTTAAGCGGCCCGCGCTCCGGGGGACGCTCCCGCTCACGACACAGCCGGGGGCATAAGCCGGGAGGTCACATCCCCCTGCTCGTGGGTGATGTAGGCGGTTTCCAACTGAAATTCGTAGAAACGCCCGTCTTCCCCGGTGCAGGAAAAGGTCAATATTACCCGGTCCCCGTTGCGGCACACCAGCGCGTTGTCCCACGCCTTGGGTCCGTACAGATTCCGCCCCGTCTCATCCTCCACGGCAGGCAGGCTTTTGACCAGCTTGCCGTTGCAGTACACCCGAAAGGCCGCATTCTTTACAGCTACGCTTTCATCCCCGTCCAGCACCGAAAGGCGGCACTCCGGATTCATCCGCATCAAGCCCACCCCTGGCGTGGGAAGAGATTTGCGCACATAGGTCATACCGCCCTCTTTTAAATCCGCCCGCAGCGTCGCAGTCATAAACAGCGCATTGGGATACTCCCCCAGCCACTCCCGGGAAAAGACGCCGCTGTCCTCCACCTCCACCGTCAGTGATACAGGAGCATTTTCCCCGCTCTGCCTGTCTGGGAGCGCCAGCGTCACAGGCGCGGTATAAGTCCGGTTGGCGCTCCGCTCCAGCGGGATGGAAACCGTTTTCTCTCCCGCTTCAATCAGCAGCTTCACCGCCGCGTCCATTTGGTCCTCCCACAGCCGCAGGGATATCTCCGCCGTCGCCGTCCCCTTCGTCTCGTCCGTCCCGGCAGGAGTCAGTCCAAAGGCTTCCGTCAGGTGGGCGGAGTTCTCCGGCGCGGTTGATACGGGCGCGTCCTCCTGTGCGGAGGAAATCGCAGCCGGGGTGTTTTCACGCAAAGCCCGCAGTCGGCTGCTCTGCAAAAGGACGAGGCCCGCCAGCGCGGCGCACAGCGCAAGCGCCAGCCCCAGCAGCCAGAGGGTCAGCTTTTTTTCTCTCATGGGCGGCCTCTCCTTTCTTCGTTTCGATTCTCAGTGATTAGGCCCGCAAAGTGGGGCATTGCCTTAAAAGCCAATCCGGCCCAGCACAATCACGCCTGCCGTCACCACCCCGCCGAAAACCAGGGCCAAAACGTCCCGCGCGGCGTATTTCAGGGGGTTCAGCTTCGTCCGTCCCTCGCCGCCGTGGTAGCAGCGGCACTCCATGGCCACGGCCAGCTCGTCCGCCCGGCGGAAGGCGCTGATGAACAGCGGCACCAGAATGGGAATCAGGGCCTTTGCCTTGTGAAACAGATTTCCGCTTTCAAAATCCGCGCCCCGGGCCTTCTGGGCGGACATGATCTTGTCCGTCTCCTCAATCAGCGTGGGGATAAAGCGCAGGGCAATGGACATCATCATTGCCAGCTCGTGGACCGGCGCCCGCAGTTTTTTCAGCCCGCCCATCAGCCGCTCCAGCCCGTCCGTCAGGCGGATGGGGCTGGTGGTGTAAGTCAAAAGAAACGTCCCCATAATCAGCAGCATGATGCGCAGCACCATCCGCACGGCCATGGCAAGCCCCTCCCGGGAGACGTGGAGCACGCCAAACCGGAACAGGTCGTCACCCGGAGTAAAAAACAGATTCAAGACGCCTGTAAACAGAATAATGAGCAGTACCGGCTTTAAGCCCCGCACCAGCGCCCGGGCCCCCACCCGGGAGATACGGGCGCAGCCTATAAACACGAGAATCATGATTCCATAGGTCAGCACGGAGTCCGCCGCAAACAGGCCCACAATATAAAAAAGCGTCAGCAGCAGCTTGGTTCGGGGGTCCAGCCGGTGGGCCACGGTATTTCCTGGGAAATACTGCCCCAGGGTAATATCCTTTAGCATCCCTCCGCCCCCTTTCGCAGGGCCAAAAGCTGCCGCTCCAAATCCTCCACGGTGTAAACCGCAGGGTCCACCGCAAGGCCCCGGGCCTTCAATGCCATGGCCACCCGGGTAATCTGAGGCACGTCCAGTCCGGCGGAAAGCAGCTCGTCCGCCCGGCTGAAGACCTCTTTCGGCGTTCCCTCCATCAGCACCCGGGCGGATTTTAACACCAGCACGCGGTCCGCCGTCCGGGCCACCTCGTCCATGCTGTGGCTCACCATGATGACCGTGCCGTTTTTGTTCCGGTGATAGTCCCGGATGT